>DATGZZ010000717.1:0-11042 GCA_035296945.1 Reyranella sp. | reverse complement strand
GAACCCGTGCCGGTGCGGCGCCTGGTGCTGTCCTATCCCGCCGATCGCCCGGCGCCGCGGCTCGCGCGTTTCGCCGGCGAGGCGATTGCCGGCATCGTCCGCGACAAGGTCGAACGCGGCATCTGGGCCGGCCAGTTGCTGGGCTGAGCTACGCCTGCGGGACCAGCTGCGCCGTCAGCTCCTCGGCGACGCCCTTCATGTCGTGGGCGAGCTTGAGCGAGGTCGTGCGGTCGAGCTGGTTGCCGAGGCCGACCGCGGCCAGCGTATGGGAGATCGTGCCGCGGCCGTTCAGCACCGGCACGGCCACGATCGTGACGCCGGAAATGTAGTTGCCGCGATCGATGCTGAACTTCTGGCGCCGCGTGACGTCGACTTCCTTGCACCAGCTCTCGTAGTCCGGCGCGTTGTGCCAGCGCAGGCGGTGAAAGCGTTTCTCGATCTCGGACCAGGGCTGCTCGGAGAACGCCGCGAGGCAACGTCCCGTGGCGCTGATCAGGGCGGGGAAGCGGCTGCCGACATCGACATGCAGGCGCACCGGCGCCTGTGAGCGCGCCAGCGCCACCACGATCATGTGGTCGAGATCGGGCAGCTCCACGCCGATCGCCGTGACGGGATAGCGGCTCGACAGCTCATCGAGCTTGGGCCGCACGAGGTTGGGGAAGTCGCCGTTCTCCAGCACGGCGCGCGCCAGCGGCAGCATGCCGACGCCCAGGCTGTACTGTTTGGTGAGCGGCTCCACGCGCACCAGCTGCTCGGCCATCAGCGCGCGCAGGATGTGCAGCGTCGTGCTCGGCACGAGTCCGAGCGACTGCGCGATCGCCTTCAATCCCAACGGCGTGCGGCTGCGACTGAGCAGGCGAAGGATCGCGATCGCGCGGGTGACGGCGGGAACGGCGCGGATGCGAGGGCCAATGCGTTCAGTCATTTTGTCTATATACAATCATAGAACCTATTGTACAATATTCCCTCGCCCGCCAAGATGCCAGCCATGGCGAGGCTGACCGACATCACGAGCTATGCGGGCGCGCAGGCCGAGTTCTCCCCGGCGAAGCTGTGGGAGCTGTTCGACGGCGATCGCGATCATCTCAACATCGCCCACGAGTGCATCGATCGGCATGCCGGCCGCGCCAATCCCGCCGTGATCGTCGTCAGGGCCGACGGTTCGAGCGAGACGCTGAGCTTTCGGGACATCGCCGAAGAGTCGTCGCGGTTCGCCCACTGGCTGGTGGCCGAGGGCGTGGGGCCGGAAGATCGCGTCGCCATCATGCTCGAGCCGTCTCGTGCCTTTTACGCGGCCGTGTTCGGCACCATGAAGGTCGGCGCCATCGCCGTGCCGCTGTTCACGCTCTTCGGGCCCGACGGCGTGAAGCTGCGGGTCGACGACTGCAAGCCCCGGCTGCTGGTGACCAACGCAGAGAAGGCGCCGCTTATGGCGTCGGCCGGTCCGCGCGTCGTCGTCGCCGACACCGCCTTCTTCGCCGACCTGGCGCGCTTCGAGCCGCGCTTCATTGCCGATACGACGGCCGATGCGCTCGCCATCTTCCAGTACACGTCGGGCACGACCCGCGAGTTGCCCGAGGCGGTCAAGCACAGCCACCGCTCGATCGTCACCCTGATGGTGGCGGCGCTCTACGGCACGGGCTTGCGGCCCGGCGATCGCTTCATGTGCCCGTCCTCGCCAGCCTGGGGCCACGGCCTGTGGCACGGCACGCTGGCGCCGCTCGCGCTCGGCATCACCGTCGGCGCCTATGCCGGCAAGTTCAACGCCGAGCGGCTCCTGGCGGCGCTGCAGGAGCACCAGTTCACCAACATCTCGGCGGCGGCGACGCATTATCGAATGATGCGCAACTCAGGCATGGCGGATCGCTATCGCTACGCCATCGAGAAACTCTCCTTCACCGGCGAGCCGATCGACAGCGAGACGGCGGATTTCGTCGAGCGCACGTTCGGTCGGCCAGCCTGCAGCATGTATGGCACCACCGAGATCGGCGTCATCCTGGTGAGTTACCCCGGGGCGACCGACTTCCCGGTCAAGCGTGGCTCGCTCGGCAAGCCGATCCCCGGCGGCCGTGTCGAGGTGCACGACGCCCAGGGCAGGCCGTGTCCCCCCAACGTGACCGGCGAGATGAAGGTGTGGCGCCGCGATCGCTGGATCGCCACCAAGGACCTCGGGCGCGTCGACGAGGACGGCTACTTCTTCCATGGCGGCCGCGCCGATGACGTCATCATCTCGGCCGGTTGGACCATGAGCGCCATCGAGATCGAGGACGCCATCCTGAAGCATCCGGACGTGCGCGAGGCCGGCGCTATCGGCGTCCCCGACACGCTGCGCGGCCAGGTCGTGAAGGCCTTCGTCGTCGCCGAGCGCACGGGCGACGAAGCCTTTGCGCGCGAGATCCAGGACCTCGTGCGCCAGCGGCTCAGCCAGCACGAATATCCGCGCCAGGTCGAATTCGTCGCCGAGCTGCCCAAAACGCCGGCCGGCAAGGTCAATCGCAAGATTCTACGCACGAGGGAAAAGGCTCATGTCGGCTAGGACCATCGAACGCAGCTTTCCGAAGATCACCGAAAACGGGCTCGACGAGCTGCGCAAGCGCATCGGCGTCAAGATCGGCGTGACGGCCGAGCCGTGGTGCCACGAGGCCACGCGCGACAACATCCGTCACTACGCCCACGGCATCGGCGACGACAATCCGCTGTGGTGCGTGCCCGAATACGCGGCGAAGACCAAGTATGGAGACGTCATCGCCCTGCCGAGCTTCCTGTTCGCGACCAGCCGCATCGTCTCGGGCTATGTCGGCGGCCTGCCGGGCGTGCACGCCATGTGGTCGGGCGCCGACTGGACTTGGCACAAGGTGGTGCGGCGCAACGATGTGATCTCGACCGACGCCTGGTTGAAGGACATCGTCGAGCACCAGACGCGCTTTGCCGGCCGCGCCATCCAGCAGACCTATCACGTCAATTTCTTCAATCAGCAGGGCGACCTATTGGCCGAGGCCGACAGCTGGTGTTTCCGCACCGAGCGCGATCACGCGCGCGAGCAGGGCACCAAGTACAAGGACGTGAAGGCGCGCACGCCGCGCCGCTACAGCAAGGAGGAGCTCGACAAGGCTTATAAGCTCTACGCCGAGGAGAAGATCCGCGGCGCCACCCCGCGCTACTGGCAGGACGTGACCGAAGGCGAGGCGCTGCCGACCATGCTCAAGGGCCCGATGACGGTGACGGGCTTCATCGCCTACGCCCAGGGCTGGGGCGGCCTCTACATCCGCGCCAACAAGCTCGCCTGGAAGCTGCAGGACGCCCATCCCGGCCTCGGCATCGCCAACCGCTTCGGCATTCCCGACTGTCCTGAGCGTGTCCACTGGGAGGAGGAGTTCGCCCTCGAGGTCGGCGCCCCCGGCGCCTACGACTACGGCCCCGAGCGCTGCTCCTGGCTCACCCACCATCTCACCAACTGGATGGGCGACGAGGGCTTCCTGCGCCGCGCCACCTCAAAGATCCGCCGGCACAATCCCGAGGGCGACATCCTGTTCATCAACGGCACGGTGAAGCGCAAGTACGTCGAGGACGGACGGCATCTCGTCGAGATCGAGCAGGTCGCGCGCAACCAGGACGACGAGCTGTCGATCCTGGGCACCGGCGTGGTGGAGCTGCCGAGTCGTTAGGGGACGGACCACAAATGGCTGATACGTGCCCACTGTCATCCCGAACGAAGCGAGGGACCTTTCCTGCGGCCTTAAAGGCCCCTCGCTTCGCTCGGGGTGACAGTCATCTCAACCGTCACCTCCCGTGAGGAACTCCCGAACGGGCTCGTTGGCTGAGGTGGGAAGTGTTGAAGCATAAAAAAGTTCGTTAGGGGTGAAACCATGAAGTTGAGAGTATTTGCGTTCGCGTCGGCGATGATTGCCGCCTGGACGTTCAGCCTGGCGGCCAGTGCCCAGAGCTATCCCACCAAGCCGGTCAAGATCATCGTGCCCTACCAGGCCGGTCAGGGCACCGACGTGGGCGCGCGTCTGTTCGCCGAGCAGCTCACCAAGGCGCTGGGACAGCAGGTCTATGTCGACAACAAGCCGGGGGCCGGCGGCAACATCGGCACGGCCGATGCCGCCCGCGCGGCCCCCGACGGCTACACGTTGCTGATGGGCACCGTGGCGACGCAGACCATGAACGAGTTCCTCTACCCTTCGGTCGGCTACGACTCGCAGAAGGACTTCGAGCCGATCGCCTTGGTCGGCATGCTGCCCATGGTGATCTCGGCCAATCCGTCCTTCGCGGCCAACTCGGTGGCCGAGCTGGTCGCGGCAGCCAAGGCCAAGCCCGACAAGATCGACATCGCACTGCCCAGCACGACGGCGCGGCTGGTGTTCGAGCTCTTGAAGGACAGAAGCGGCGCGCCGCTGTTCGGCGTGCCCTACAAGGGCTCGGCGACGGCCATGCAGGAAGTGACCGGCGGGCAGCTGCCGGTGATCATCGACACCGCGACGGCGACACGCGGCCAGGTGGCGGGCGGCAAGCTGAAGCCGCTCGGCATCACCACGCTCAGGTCGAGCGAGCTGATGCCCGGCGTGAAGTCGGTGGCCGAGCAGGGCTTCCCGGGTTTCGAGGTCACGGCGTGGAATGCGCTCTATGCGCCCAAGGGAACGCCGAAAGCCATCGTCGACCGCATCAACGCCGAGATCGCCAGCATCCAGGCCCAGCCCGAGACGCGCCAACGCCTTCTGCAGATTGGCTTCGAGCCCGCCGGCGGCGCGCCGGAGGCGCTGGCCGCCTTCGAGAAGCGCGAACGCGACAAATGGGGGCCGCTGATCAAGGCGGCGGGGCTCAAGGGCGAGTGATATCGAGCTACAATAGTCGACGTGTTTGAGGAGGAAGGTCATGGCCCGACGCAACAGTGGTGATTATGCGGTGGTGTGGCCGCGCAGCGCCAAGGCGGTGGAGATCAAGCCGCTGGCCAAGCGGCTGGACACGATCGAGGGCAAGACCATCGCCTTCCTGTGGGACGACCTGTTCCGCGGCGACGAGATCTGGCCGATCCTGAAGCAGGAACTCGGCAAGCGCTTCACGGGCGTCAGCTTCATCGACCACGATGCGTTCGGCTCCACGCATGGCGACGAGGAGCATCGCGTGCTCGGCGAACTGCCAGGGAAGATCAAGTCGATGAACATCGACGCGGTCGTCTCCGGCATGGGGTGTTGAGGAAGCTGCACACCCGCCGTGTTGCGGGTCAGCGCGATAGCAGAACAAGCCGGCGTCCCGACTTCCTCGCTTTGCTGCGAGGGCTTTCTGGGCCAGGCCAAGACGACCTCGGTGGGGCTGGGCTATCCCAACCTCGCCCTGGCGACGGTGCCGGGCCATGTCGACGTGCAGACGTCGGACGAGCTGCGCAGCAACGTGCTCGGCACGACGGTCGAGCATGTGATCCGCAACCTCACGGGCGAGATCGCCTCGGTGCAGGCCACGGCCGATCCCGATCCGCAGGACATCGTGTTCGAGGGCAGCTTCGAGGAGGTCAACCGGCTGTTCCTCGAGAACGGCTGGAGCGACGGCCTGCCGATCGTGCCGCCGACCAAGGAGAAGATCGCCGAGTTCCTGGCCTTCACCGACCTGGCGCCGGATCACGCGATCGGCAAGCTGTTGCCAGACAACCGCATGGCCACGGTGTGGAACGTCGCAGTCAACGGCGTGATGGCGGGCTGCCGTCCCGAATACATGCCGATCCTGGTGGCGCTCGTCGAGGCGATGGCCGATCCGCAGTACGGCGTCGAGCATTCCGGCAACACGCCGGGCGCGGAGACCCTGATCGTGCTGAACGGGCCGCTGATCAAGCAGCTCGGCTTCAACTACGAGCAGGGCGCGCTGCGCGACGGCTTCCAGCCCAACACCTCGATCGGCCGCTTCTGGCGCCTCTACCTGCGCAACGTCGCGGGCTTCCTGCTGCACCAGAACGACAAGGGCACGTTCGGCAACACCTGGCGCGTGGTGATGGCGGAGAACGAGGACAGCCTGGCCAGAATGAAATGGCCGACGATTGCTGCCGATATGGGCGCGGCCGACAGGGGCGCGCCGGCGGCCGACAGCGCGGTCACCATCTCGCGCTTCACCGGCGGCAACGTCATCGTCTCGGTGTTCGGCGACAGTGCGGAGAAGCTGCTGCCCTATCTCGGCAATGCGCTGGTGACGCACTCGGCCTGGGAGGTGATCTTCACGGTCGGCATGGCGACCGGCACCTACCGGCCGCTACTGGTTCTGAGCCCGCTGATCGCCGAGACTATCGCCAAGACCATGACCAAGCAGGACGTCCAGAACTGGCTCTACGAGAATGCGCGCATGCCGGCGCACCTCTTCGAGAAGTACCTGTGGGGCTGGACCAACCTGGTGCCGGGCAAGCGCACGCTCAACGACTGGGTGCGGCTGGGCAAGATCCCCAAGGTCTTCGCCGGCAACGACCCCAACCGGCTGGTGCCGGTAGTGACCAAGCCCGAGCACATCATGATCGCGGTGTCGGGCGATCCACTGCGTTCGAACTGCTATCTGTTCGTGCACAACGGCATGCTGGGCTTCCCGACCACCAGGAGCGTGAGGCTGCCGAAGGGCTGGCGGATGAAGCTGAGCGAAGCCCAAGGGTGAGTAGAGGGCCGATGAGCGAAGACGGCAGCCTCTGGATCGTGCTTCCCACGGGGCAGCAGGCTGCCGGCGGCTGGATCGACGACACCCTGAAGCAGCGCGCGGCCGAGCAGGGGCTTTCAGCCAAGGTGCCGCTGGCCGCCGACTTCCCGCGCCAGCGCATCGAGGTCGTGCGCGGGCCGCGCGCAGAAGATCGCCTGCAGGAGCTGTTCCTGCGGCGTGGTTGGAGCGATGGCCTGCCGGTCGTGCCGCCGACCGTGGCGCGGGTGAAGCAGGCACTGGCCTTCACCGACCACGCGCCGACCGAGGTGTTGGGCGAGGTCGAACCGCTGAAGGGGCTGGCCACCGCCGAGAAGATCGCGGCCAACGCCGTGATGGCAGGCTGCCGGCCGGAATACCTGCCTGTGGTGCTGGCCGCGGTCGAGTGCGTGCTCGATCCCGACTTCAACATGCGCGGCGTGCAGACCACGGACGAGAACGTGACGCCGATGCTGATCGTCAACGGCCCGGTGGCGCGCGAGATCGGCGTCAATGCGAGCTTCGGCGTGCTCGGTCCCGGCTGGCAGGCGAACGCCGCGATCGGGCGTGCGCTGCGCCTGGTGATGCACAATATCGGCGGCGGCTGGCCGGGCGCGGTGGCCTTTGCCGGTCTCGGCCAGCCCGGTCGTTACACGCTTTGCCTCGCCGAGAACGAGGCGCAGAGCCCGTGGGCGCCCCTGCAGGCAACAAGCGCGGTGACGGTGACGCGCGCCGAGAGCGTGATCAACGTCACCGGCGGGCTGGCCGAGATCGCGAGCGTCATGGGCACGGCGGCCTCGGGTTTCGGCATCCTGTGGAGCGGCCGTCCGACCGTGCTGATCGCGCCCGCGGTGGCGGCCGACTGCGCGCGTCGCGGCATGAGCAAGGACGACGTGCGGCGCTTCCTGTGGGAGCACGGGCGCTGGCGGCGCGAGGACTGGCAGAAGTCGTGGCTGACCGAGCGCATCGTCGCTGGCCGCCGGTGGCCGGACTGGGTGGAAGAGGCGGCCAAGGCGGGCGACATCCCGGCCGCGCGCTCGCCCGACGACATCGTGCTGGTCGTCGCGGGCGGCGACATCCCGATCCCGCAGAACGCCTATTGCCCGTCCTGGGGCTTCCCGCCGGCCTGCATCACGCGCGAGGTGCGCCTGCCCTCGGAGTGGCCGGTATTGCTCGCGGACGTGCGCGAAAGCGCGGCGGCCCTGGTCGACAAGTAAGGAGTAGGACGTGGCGGGACCGAGTTTCGACGTTGCGGTGATCGGCGGCGGCATCACAGGCCTCACGGCCGCCCATCATGCGGCTCTGGCCGGTGTCTCGGTGGCCCACTTCATCGCCGACGGCATGCTGGGCGGCCTGGTGATGAACGTGGGTGCGCTCGACGGTTGGCCGGCGGCCGGCGCCGTGGGCGGCGCGGAGCTTGCGGCGGGCCTGCTGGGTCGCAACGAGGAACTCGGCGTCTCTCTGCTGCCGTCACGCATCGACAAGATCGAGGGAGTGGCGGCCAAGACGCTGAGCGGGCCCGATGGCACGTGGCGAGCGAAGCAGGTCATCGTGGCGACGGGCGCTTCGTTGCGTACGCTCGACGCGCCAGGCGCCGAACGGCTCGCCGGCCGCGGCGTGTCGCAATGCGCCTGGTGCGACGGCGGCCTCTACCGCGATGCCGAGGTGGTGGTGGCAGGCGGCGGCGATGCCGCGCTCTCCGAAGCGATCCATCTGGCCGAGTTCGCGCGCTCGGTGACGATCGTCACGCGCGGCGAGATGTTCCGGGCGCGGCGCAGGTACGTATCGCGTGTGGCCGACGACGAGCGTTTCAGGCTGCGCTGGGCGAGCGAGATCGTCGAGGTCTTGGGCGACAAGGGTGTCGAAGGCGTGCGCGTGCGCGACAACGAGGCAGGCAACGACGAGGTCGTGCCCTGCAGCGGCCTGTTCGTCTTTGTCGGCCTGGCGCCCAATGCCAGCTTGTTGTCATCCGACGTCGCGCGCGACGCGCGTGGGTTCGTGGTCACCGATGCGAACTTCGAGACGGCCTCACCCGGCATGTTCGCCGTTGGCGCCGTGCGCTCAGGCTATGGCGGTCGGCTGACCCAGGCGGTCGCCGAGGCGACTACTGCCGCCGAACGCGCGGCGGCGCGCTGCGAGGGCTAGCCCCCGGGGGCATTTGACCGCCAAAAGATCTTCCCGTACAGCGAGCGGAACCCAACTCGCGGGTTGCTCGAAGTGAACGGTACTGCGTGACAGCCAATCCCCCGACAGCCGATCTTGCCCGATTTGCCGATGACTATCTCGATCGGCTGAAGGCGAGCTGCGATCTGTACCCGCTCGACGACATCAAGTCGCTTGGCGAGGCGCTGCTGGACTGCTGGAAGACCGGCCGCCAGGTTTTCATCTTCGGCAACGGCGGGTCCGCCGGGAATGCGATCCATCTGGCAAACGACTGGATCTACGGCATCTCCAAGAAATTCGGATCGGGTTTGCGCGTCACTGCGCTACCGGCCAACAGTTCGGTCATGACCGCCCTGGCCAACGACGAGGGCTACGACACGATCTTCTCCTACCAGCTTGCGGTATTGGCCAAGCCCGGTGATGTCGCGATCGCGCTGTCGGGCAGCGGCAACTCGCCAAACATCGTCAAGGCGCTCGAATATACCAAGAGTGCGGGGATCAAGAGTTATGCCATCCTCGGCTACTCCGGCGGCAAGGCACTTGCGCTCGCCGACCACCCCATCCACGTGGCGGTGAACGACATGCAGCTGGCCGAAGATTCCCAAGTCATCATCGGCCACTTGCTCATGCAGTGGCTTTACGCAGCACGCGAAACCGTCAGCTAGCCTAAACTGGTTCGCCGAAATACGACCCATCAGCAGTCCAGTTCGCTGAGTAGGGGCTGGCGTTGACAGCATTGCTGGCACTCGGGCCGGGCGACACAAGGAGTGGCGTCGTTGCCCGGAGGACCCGCCAGATGGACCCCTCTACGGAGCACAGAAAGTCGCGAAAACAAAACTGACGCCGCTGACCGCAGTTCTTGACACGATATGCACTATAGTTATAATGGCGGTCTGTTGCGTCGCGTCCCTGCGTTGCGCTCTTTGCATCGTTGATCCGAGACCACAGGGCTGCGGCCGACACCGCGCGGCCCGTCCGGCCGCTTGCCTCCGGACGGGCTCGCGGCTCCGGCTCTCCGACATGGGCGATTCCGGTAGCGGAATCTGCGTAGCTGTCCAAACTGGCAAGGCGGCCTAACCGACACGGACGTGCAGTCCGGCACTCCAAAAGAAAACGACCGGCCATAAAGGCGGGAAAGGCGGAAAGTCCTCGCACCGCTGACGGCGGTGCATGCGCGCCTGATGCTCGAGTCGCAGCAGGTCAGGTCGGCACGACGGCCATAGCCTGGATCTCGACCTTGGCGCGGTCCTCGACCAGGGCCGTGACCTCGACCACGGCCATCGCCGGGAAATTGCGCCCCATGACCTCGCGGTAGACCTTGCCGATGCCTTCGAGGTTGCCGAGGTAGTCCTTCTTGTCGGTGAGGTACCACGTCAGCGACGTGACGTGCTCGGGCCTGGCGCCAGCCTCGGCCAGCACGTCGACGACGTTCTGCAACGTCTGGCGGACCTGGCCCACGAGATCGTCGGTCTCGAACCGGCTCTGGCCGTTCCAGCCGATCTGGCCGCCGACGAAGACGAAGCGGCCTTGGGCGGCGACGCCGTTGGCGTAGCCTTTGGGCTTCACCCAGCCGGGCGGTTGCAGGATCGTGTGCGTGGTCATGATTTCCTCAAGAGAAAGCGCTGGATCTTGCCCGTCTGGGTCTTGGGCAGGGCAGGTGTGAACGTCACCGAGCGCGGATACTTGTAGGGCGCAATCGTTGCCTTGACGTGGTCCTGCAGGCGTTTGGCGGTGTCGGCGTCGGCAGCGACGCCGTCGGCCAGCACGACATGCGCCTGCACGATCTGGCCGCGTTCGTCATCGGGCACGCCGATCACCGCGCATTCGAGCACATCGGCGTGCATCAGGAGAGCCGCCTCGACCTCGGGGCCGGCGATGTTGTAGCCGGCCGAGATGATCATGTCGTCCGACCGCGCGGCGAAGTGGAAGTAGCCCGCCTCGTCCTGCACGAAGGAATCGCCGGTGAGGTTCCAGCCGTCACGCACATAGTTGCGCTGGCGTTCGTCGGCGAGATAGCGGCAGCCCGTCGGGCCGCGCACCGCGAGCCGCCCCACCGTGCCGCGCGGCAGCTCGTTCATGTTCTCGTCGACGATTCGGGCCTCGTAGCCGCGCACCGGCTTGCCCGTCGAGCCGGGCGCCAGGTCATCGAGACGGTTTGAGATGAAGATGTGCAGCATCTCGGTGGCGCCGATGCCGTCCAGGATCGGCTTGTTGGTCTTGGCGAGCCAATCGTTGAA
>DATGZZ010000716.1:0-4238 GCA_035296945.1 Reyranella sp. | reverse complement strand
CGCGTACCATCGAACGCGCGCGCTCGGCCGCGAACTCATCCTCGCTCTGATCAGCGAAGCGATCGTACGCCTTCACGTCCGCCCACGAATAGAAGAGCACGCAATCGCTGAGTGCACCGTCGCGCCCTGCTCTGCCGATCTCCTGGTAGTAGGCCTCGACATTGGCCGGCAGGTCGGCGTGACAGACGAAGCGCACGTCGGGCTTGTCGATGCCCATGCCGAAGGCGACGGTCGCGGTCATCACCACGCCGTCCTGCTGCTGGAAGGCGTCCTGGTTGTTGTCGCGTAGCGCCTTGTCGAGGCCGGCGTGGTAGGGCAGCGCATTGACGCCGGCAGCCTTCAGCGCTTCGGCGAGCTCCTCGACCTTGCGACGCGAGGCGCAGTAGACGATGCCGCTCTCGGCCTCGTGGCTGCGCACGAAGGCCAGCACCTGGCGCGAGGAGCGCTCCTTGGGCTTGAAGGCCAGCCGAAGGTTTGGCCGGTCGAAGCTGCGCACGAAGACGCGCGGCGGGTTGGCGAACAGCTTGTCGACGATGTCGTTGCGGGTCGGCGCATCGGCGGTCGCGGTGAAGGCCAGGGTCTGCAGCCGGCCGCCGATCTGACGCGCCACGTTGCCCAGGCTGAGATACTCGGGGCGAAAGTCGTGGCCCCATTGCGAGACGCAATGGGCCTCGTCGATCGCCATCATCGCGACGTCGCTCTCGGCCAGCATCTCGACCGTATCGGGCCGCGCCAGACGTTCGGGCGCGACATAGAGCAGCCGAAGCTCGCGCCGGCGCAGCAGGCCCATCACGCGGGAATTCTCCGCCGAGTCATTGCTGGAGTTCAGGCTGCCGGCCGCGACCCCGGCCGCCGTGAGCGCCCGCACCTGGTCGCGCATCAGGGCGATCAGCGGTGACACCACCAGGGTCAGGCCGGGCCGGGCGATGGCGGGAAGCTGGTAGCACAGCGACTTGCCGCTGCCGGTCGGCATGACGGCCAGCACGTTCTCGCCCGCCAGCACGGCGTCGACGATCTCTTCCTGGCCAGGACGGTAGGCGTTGAAACCGAAGACCGAATGCAGCAGAGCCGATGCGTTGGCGCGGGAATCGAACATGTCCTGTCACAGTAGCGCCGAGCAGCGCCCGCCGGGGAAATTCTTGCTCGAACTTGTCAACAGTCTGCGGCAGCGACGGCAGGCACTACTAACCTCCAGTTGTATTGTCGAAGTATCTTCTATCGCCCTAGCCACTGCACCATGCATGCGTACTCTACGTCGCCATGCGACTTCATTCCGCCCGATTTGATTCACGTTGGGTTCGCTGCGGGCCCACGCACTTGCCACAGGCACGATCTCGGCATTCGTGCCGTACTGCCGATGGGGGAGTTCAACTGGCGTGGAGTCGATGAATGCGTAAGTGGACCTCTCTCGGACTGGCGATCGCCGCGACAGCGGTGGCGACGACACAAGTCGCCGCGCAGCAGGCCAGTCCCTCATGGAACGGTTTCTATGCCGGCCTCAATGCCGGCGGCATGTTCGGCAACACGTCAGGCTCCGTCCCGGGGCCTGCCGGTCCCGCCGGCTTCTCCGGCACGGGCAGCGGCTTCGTCGGCGGCGGCCAGGCCGGCTACAACTATCTCCTCGGCCCCGTGGTGCTGGGTGGCGAGATCGATTTCCAGGGTTCGACCTTCGCCGCCGGCGTGACCGGCGGCGGCGCCTTCGGGCCTTTCAGCACGACCGAGCGCATGCCGTGGTTCAGCACCATGCGTGCCCGCGTCGGCTATCCGGTGGGCACGGTGATGCCCTACCTGACCGGCGGCGCCGTGTGGGGCCAGCGCAGCATCGACGGCCCCATCTCGGCCAGCGCCAACTACTGGACCTGGACCGCGGGCGGCGGCATCGAAGGCTTCGTCACCGAGCGCTGGTCGATGAAGGCCGAGTATCTCTACATGGGCACGCCGAGCACGTCGTTGCTGCCCGGCAGCAACGAGACCGCGAGCAACAATCTGGTCCGGGTTGGTGTGAATTATCACTTCTAGGGTCGAAGCCCTTCCTCCCCTTCGCGGAGTCCGCGAAGGGGAGGTGGCCGCGAAGCGGCTGGAGGGTCATGAGCACCAACCCTGATGATTCATGACCCCTCCGTCGCCGTATGACGGCGCCACCTCCCCAGCGAAGCTGGGGAGGGAGACGATGCGATGGAGATAAATCGTACAGTCGCGGACAAAGCGCCTAGGGTCTTCGCGGCCGCGGGTGTTCCGCGCTCAGCATGACGCCATGAGGGGATCCGATGTCGCAGAAACACCGCCGCAGCAACAAAGAAATGAAGAAGCCCAAGCAGAACAAGGCGAAGGTCGTCGTGTCCACCTCGCCGTTCGCCTCGGCCAACTCCAATCCCGCCAAGGCCATCGCCGCCAAGCGCAAGTAAGCTACGCCGCGACAACCCGGCCCATGGTCACGACGATCATGTGCGCGCCTTGGTCGGCTGCGAGTTGCAGGCGTGCGCTGCCCAGCGAGATCGGCTGAGTCTCACCATCCAACTGAGCGGCGATCACGCCGCGGCTGACGCCATCGGGATTTCGAATCGAAATGTCGTAGACCGCGCCGCGATAGCGCAGAGTCATCTCGAAGCCGGGCCAGGCGGCCGGGATGCAGGGATCGATCACCACTGACCCGCCTTTGATCCTGAGCCCCAGGATCGCCTCGATGCCGGCGCGGTAGAGCCAGCCTGCCGAGCCCGTGTACCAGGTCCAGCCACCCCGTCCGACGTGCGGTGCCACGGAATAGACGTCGGCAGCCACGACATAGGGCTCGACCTTGTAGCGCAGCACGCCCGCGCGCGTGCTGGTGTGATTGATGGGATTGACCAGCGCGAACAGCTCCGCCGCCTTGTCGCCCTGACTGAGCGCGGCAAAGCCCATGATCGACCAGGCGGCGGCGTGGGTGTACTGGCCGCCATTCTCGCGGATACCGGGGGGATAGCCCTTGATATAGCCGGGCTCCTGCGCGGTCTTGTCGAACGGCGGGGTGAAGAGCAGCGCCAGCCGGTCGCCACGATGCACCAGGTCGCGGTCGAGAGCCGCCATCGCCCGGACCGCATGCGCGGGGTCACCGGCGCCTGACAGGGCCGCCCAGGATTGGGCGATGGAATCGATGCGGCATTCCTGGCTCTCCGCAGAACCGAGCGGCGTGCCGTCGTCGTAGAAGCCGCGGCGATACCAGTCGCCATCCCAGCCGTCGCGGTCGAGCGCGCGCGCCAGCGCCTCGGCATGCGCCTTCCAGGCTTTCGCCCGGGCCGGCTCGTTGCGGGCGGAGGCAACGGGAGCGAAGGCCGTGAGGGCACCATGGAAGAACCAGCCCAGCCACACGCTTTCGCCATGGCCCGCCTCACCGACGCGGTTCATGCCGTCGTTCCAGTCGCCGGTGCCCATCAAAGGCAGGCCGTGCACGCCGGTCTCGAGGCTGCGATCGAGGCCCCTCGCGCAATGCTCGTACAGCGTCGCCGCCTCATCGGCCTGGCTTGGCTGGAAGTAGAGATCGTGCTCGCCCGGCTTGAGGGTGGGACCGTGGAGGAACGACACCTTTTCGTCGAGGATCGCGCTATCGCCCGTCGTCTCGATGTAGTGCGCCGCGACCGTGGCGAGCCACGCCCGGTCGTCGGAAATGCGCGTGCGCACGCCCTGCCCGGCAGGTGGGAACCACCAATGCTGGAAATCGCCCTCGACGAACTGCCGTGCCGCTGCGCGCAGGATGTGCTCACGCGCCAGCTCCGGTCTCGCCACGACGAGCGACATGACATCCTGAAGCTGGTCGCGGAAACCATAGGCGCCGCTGGCTTGGTAGAAGGCCGAACGCGCCCAGTAGCGGCACGCTAGGGTCTGGTAGAGCAGCGGGCCGTTCAGCAGGATGTCCATGGCGCGATCCGGCGTCTTCACCTGCACCGCGCCCAGCGTCTCCTGCCAATAGCCCGTGACCTCGCGATGGACCGCGTCGAGATCGGCGGCGCGGTAGCGCTCGATCAGGGCCCGCGCCTCGGCGGCGTCGCCGGCTTGGCCGAGGAAGAAGACGACCTCCGTCGTGCCATCGCGTTCAAGCTCGACCGTCGTCTGCAGGGCCGCGCAGGGATCGAGCCCGGCGCCGACGCGCTGCGACAGCGGGATGGCCGCACTCAGCGCGGCGGGATTGTCGATGGTGCAATTGCGGCCGATGAACTCGCCGCGATCGGCGGTCCATGCCGTCTGGCGGCCGCCCAGGTCGGCGA
>DATGZZ010000715.1:0-8276 GCA_035296945.1 Reyranella sp. | reverse complement strand
GTTCAGCAGGATGCCGCCGGCGATGACGGTGAGCGAGATGACATCGGGCGGCTCGCGGAGATAAGCGAGCGCCAGGGCGGCAACGGAAAACGGTCTTCATGGCAACGGCATCGCGCTTGAAGACATCGAAGGTGATCGCGCCGAACGCGACGGCGAGCCAATAGAGGCCGTAATGCCAGAAGCTCAGCAGGTAGACCGCAAGCGGCAGGCTTCGCTCGAGGACTGCGGCCAGCACGACCGATAGAACCAGCGAGGCGCAGAGCAGCGTCGAGCCATTGCGCCTGGCGACGGCGCGGAACGCCCTGGAACGCAACGATGCAGACACGCCACGCAACGATAACTTGCCGGTGTGTCAGGCACGTTACCCTGCCGGCATTCCTTCGCGCACGCCGTGTGCGAGATTGAAAAGAATTGTATCAGAAGTCATGCAGAAATGAGCGTCATCGAGTACAGTAATGTGGGGGTGTAGGGGGGCGATTCTAATCAGGAAGCCGACCTACTCCGGTCTGGGAGGACCGGCAGGAATGACTCGTGGCGGGCGGGCAGAGCTCTCGGCAGCGCTTTATTCCGCGCGCTCGGCGTTCCTGGGCGTTGCCGTGTTCACGGCACTGCTGAACGTGCTCTATCTCACGGGCTCGTTCTTCATGCTGCAGATCTACGATCGGGTCCTGCCCGGCCGCAGCGTGCCCACCCTCGTCGCGCTCTGCGTTCTCGCCGCCGCGCTCTTCGCCTTCCAGGCCGTGCTCGACGTGGCGCGCAATCGCGTGCTGACCCGCGTCGCCGGCGGCTTCGTCGAGCAACTCGACCGGCGGGTCTACGACCTCGTCGTCAAGCTGCCGCTGAAGGCGGGCGCCCGCCTGTCCGAGCCGGCGCGCGATCTCGAGCAGGTGCGCCTGTTCATGGCCGGCGGCGGCCCGGCGGCGCTGTTCGACCTGCCGTGGCTGCCGTTCTATGTCGGCATCTGTTACCTGTTTCATCCGCTGATCGGCCTCACCGCCACGGTCGGCGCCCTGGTCCTGGTCGGCTTCACCGCGCTCACCGAGTTCAAGGTCCGCCGGCCGACGCTGGAAGCCTCGGCCATGGCGTCGCAGCGCAGCCGGCTGGTGGAGACCAGCCACAACAACGCCGAGGTGCTGCATGCCATGGGCATGGTCGGCCGCTTCGCCGACCTGTGGTCCGCCAGCACGCGCGAGCATGTCGCCGCCCAGCAGCGCGCCGCCGACGTCACCGGCGGGCTGGGCGGGCTGTCGCGCGCCTTCCGCATGATGCTGCAGTCGGCGGTGCTCGCGGTCGGCGCCTGGCTGGTGATCCACAACCAGGCCACCGCCGGCATCATCATCGCGGGCTCGATCCTGGCGTCGCGCGCGCTGGCGCCGATCGAGGTCGTGATCTCGCAGTGGCGCGTGTTCGTCGGCGCCCGCCAGGGCTGGCACCGTCTGTCCGAATTGCTGGCGCGGCTGCCGGCCGAGAAGCCGGCGATGGCGCTGCCGGCACCGCGCGAACGGCTTGCCGTCGAGGCGCTGGCCGTGACGCCGCCGGGCACGCGCAGCATCGTCGTCCAGCAGGCGGCCTTCACGCTCGAGGCCGGCCAGGCGCTGGGCGTCATCGGTCCCAGCGCCTCGGGCAAGTCCTCGCTGGTGCGCGCCATCGTCGGCGTGTGGCCCGCAGTGCAGGGCGAGGTGCGGCTCGACGGTGCGCGCATCGACCAGTGGCCGGGCGAATCGCTCGGCGCGCATGTCGGCTACCTGCCGCAGGACATGGAGCTGTTCGCCGGCACGGTGGCGCAGAACATCGCGCGGCTCGATCCCGCGCCGCCCGCCGACAAGGTGCTGGCGGCGGCGCGCGCCGCCGGCGTGCACGAGATGATCCTCGGCCTGCCGCAGGGCTACGAGACCGAGATGGGCGAGGGCGGAACGCTCCTGTCGGCCGGACAGCGCCAGCGCGTCGGGCTCGCCCGCGCCCTCTACGGCGATCCGTTCCTGGTCGTGCTCGACGAGCCCAACGCCAACCTCGACCTGCAGGGCGACGAGGCCTTGACCGGCGCCATTCGCGGTGTGCGCGCCCGCGGCGGCATCGCCATCGTCGTCGCCCACCGGCCGAGTGCGCTCGCGGGCGTCGACCAGATCCTGGTCATGGAAGGCGGCCGCCAGAAGGCCTTCGGGCCCAAGGACACCGTGTTCCGTGAGGCGCTGAAGGTGGCGCCCCCAGTCGCGCCGTCGGCTGCGCCTGCGTCCCCGGCCTCGCCACTTGCCGCGCGCACGGCCGGCGGGAGGCCGTCATGACGTCGCCATCGCTCCGCGCCGCGCGCCGGCCGCTCGCCATGGGCTTCATTGCGGCGGCGTTGCTCGTGGTCGGGGTCGGTGGCTGGGCCGCCGTTACCGAGATCTCGGGCGCGGTGATCGCGTCGGGCAAGCTGGTGGTCGACAGCAACGTCAAGAAGGTCCAGCACCCGACGGGCGGCGTGGTCGGCGAGCTGCTGGCCAAGGACGGCGACCGGGTGCGGCAGGGCGACGTGGTCGTGCGCCTCGACGGCACGCAGGCGCGCACCAGCCTCGCCATCGTCACCAAGGCGCTCGACGAGATGGAGGCGCGCCAGGCCCGTCTCGTGGCCGAGCGCGATGGTGTCGCCAAGGTCGTCTTCCCGGCCGATCTCGTCGCGCGCGGGAGGGAGCCCGACGTCGCCCAGGGGATGGCGAGCGAGCAGCGGCTGTTCGAGCTGCGCCGTTCGGCGCGTGACGGCCAGAAGGCGCAGCTCGCCGAGCAGATCGACCAGATGCGCCAGCAGATCGCCGGCACCGACGAGCAGATCGCCGCCAAGACCAAGGAGCTCGACTGGAACCGCCAGGAGCTGGAGGGCGTGCACGGCCTGTGGAAGCAGAACCTGGTGCCGTTCAGCCGCGTGACGACGCTGGAACGCGACGCCGCGCGCCTGCAGGGCGAGCGCGGCGCGCTCGCGGCGTCGGTGGCGCAGGTCAAGGGCCGCATCGCCGAGATCCAGCTGAAGATCCTGCAGATCGACGAGGACCTGCGCACCGAGGTCGGCAAGGAGCTGGCCGAGATCCGGGGCAAGCGCGCCGAGCTCAGCGAGCGCCGCATCGCCGCCGAGGACCAGCTCCGGCGCATCGACCTTTTGGCGCCGCAGGACGGCCGGGTGTTCCAGCGCACCGTCCACACGGTGGGCGGTGTCGTGCAGGCCGGCGAGGCCGTGATGCTGATCGTGCCCGAGGACGATTCGCTGGTCGTCGAGGCGCGCGTGCCGGCGCACGAGATCGACCAGGTCCATGTCGGCCAGAAGGCCGCCCTGCATTTCAGCGCCTTCCAGCGCACGACGCCCGAGCTCGATGGCGAGGTCGCCAATGTCGCCGCCGACGCCGCGCAGGACGAGCGCACCGGCGAGTACTACTACGTGGCGCGCATTCGCGTGGCGGACGGCGAGCTCGCCCGCCTCGACGGCGCCGCCTTGCGCGCCGGCATGCCGGTCGAGGTCTTCATCCAGACGGAGCCGCGCACCGTCGCATCGTTTCTCGTCAAGCCGCTCGGCGACCAGGTCGCCCGGGCGTTCCGGGGGCGCTAGCCCCATGTCTGCCGTGCCAACCGATCGAGGGATCTCATGGCTTCTCAAGTAACGGTCCGCCTGAGCGATGCTCTGTTCGCGCAGCTCCAGCAGGCGGGCGTGTTCGTCTATGCCGTGGCCTTCGACTCGAAGAACGCAGCGCCGGCGTTCACCACCATCGTCGACACGACGGCCGGCCAGGCTCCCGTCTACAACCAGACGATCACGATCCCGTCCGACACGTACAGTTCGGGCAAGATCTACTTCCTGATCCAGAGCCAGACCGCGGGAACGGCCGCCGCCAACCTGCCAACGGTGATCACGACCCAGTCCGACATCAACTGGAATAACGCGAGCACCTACAATTTCCGTTTCGACAGCGTCGAGCTGAACTCGGCCGGCAGCTCGACCGACGTCGCCAACCTGACCGACGTCAATTCCTACGGCATCATGATGTCGATCTCGAACGGCTTGTCCGGCGGCACACGCGGCTACTCGGTGGCAAGCGGCGATCCCACTATTTTCGCAGATGTCGCCGGTGCCAGCGCCCCCGGCACGAACAACTATACCTACAGCGGCGCGGGACCGCTCACCGGCCCGCGCATGATGGCCGGACCGACCGACGCCACGGTCTCGAGCTTTACCCCGCCGGCGCCTTTTTCGTCGAGCGACTGGACGAACTACGTCAACGCGCTGAAGACCGGACCCCAGGTCACGATCTCGGGCTGGTTCAACGGCGCACCCGATGCGAACAACGTCTGGCACGACGCCGGCTACTACGCCTACAAGCTCTCCTGGGACGGCACCTATTTCTGGCTGAAGCCGGAGGCGAACAGCCAGATCAAAGGCAGCATCAGGTTCCTGCCCGACGGCTCGACCGGCCTCACCAACGACATCTACGCGACCTACGGCACTGCGGACATCGTCGGGCCCAAGGGCGACGTCTTCCTGTCGCAGATGAATGTCGGCGCCAATAATCAGTGGGGCGCGGTCCTGCGTGATTTTTTCACGGGCTTCACCGCCGGCTACTACGGCGAGACCGGCACGTCGCCCAACGGCGCCGCCCATGGCGCCAACATCAATCTTTCCAGCAACTCGAACTGGGACCCGACCTACCTCTTCGGCCAGAACGCGACCAGCGCGTTCGGCGCCAGCGCCGGCTACGACAAGTACGCCAAGGTGTTCAACGACAATAGCAATTCCTACGGCGCGGGCTACTCCGACAACCTCACCAAGGCGTTGTCGGTCGGGCCGTTGCTGCCGCTGTGGAACGGCACGACCAACACCAACCTCACCGTCACGCTGTTTGCCGACAGCGACACAAACACGACGGCGAGGTTCGGCGGCTCGCTCCTCGGCAGCATGGGCTACGTGGCGCCGGTGATCTACAACTACATTGCGCCACCGGGCGGCGGCTATGAGAGCCTCACCAACACCGCCATCGGCGGCACAGCGGTCTTCACCGGCAACAGCTTCACCTTCGCTCTCGGCGGCTCCAACGTCTTCCTCGATACTGCAAGCACGCTCCAGCTCGGCTTCTATAACGGCACCGGTTTTACGTATGTGAAGGTGCCGACGACGGCAGGTTCCTTCTGGAACACCTACACGCTGCAGTCGGACTTCACCTTCTCGACGGCGACCAATCCCAATCAGCCGGGATCGATCGGGATCACGGGCCTGCCGGTTCTCTCGGACGGCAGCACGGGCTGGTACCAAATGGTCGTAACCGGCCCCGACGGCACGACGAAGACCTACAATCTCTATGCGCAGTCCAACGGCAGCGCGTTCATCAACCCGAACGCCACGTCCGGAACAGTGGGGGTCGACGGCCTCGCCAGCTTCTCGGCGCCGACGACAGGGGCGACCACCCCCACGCTGACCTTCTCTTTCCTCACCGGTTCCGGCTACAGCCTCGATCCGTCCGTGATCACGCGCAACGCGACGGCCGAATCGATCGCCAATCCGGGTGATGCGACTTACACCTCACCGTTCGCGCCGGTGATCGGCTCGCTGAAGAGCGGCGCCTTCACCAACTTCATGGCGACGCCCGGGGTCTACAGCGTCGGGCCGACCCCCAACGCCTACAAGAAGGATGCGAACGGCAACGTAAACCCGACCTCGGTCTACACCACCCAGGAAGTGTTTCCCGTGGCGGCGTACAACGTCAATCTCGTAACGTACGAGCTGGCCAATACCGTCACCAAGGCCAAGATCGCCTTCAGCTGGTGGGGGGCGGATACGACCTGGGTCCAGACGAATTCCAATACGGATTCCCTTCTCAACCATTCCCCGACGACGGACATCATCTACAACCCGGCGGATGCCACGACCTTCGGCTCGCGCTGGAATCCGAGCAACCTCACGACGGGCTACGCGGCGGGCCAGTACACCAACAAGGTCGGCGCGCTCAACACCGCCATGGTCAAGTTCGTCGACAGCGACAAGTCCGGCACCTACACCAAGCACGCGCCGATCACCGTGACGGCCGACCTCGACGGCGTCTGGACCACCAAGAACACCCTGTTCGTCAACGGCACGTACAAGGCCGTGCTGATGGAATACGCCGCGGACGACAAGGCGTTCGCCATGCCCCTCAACAAGGCGAGCGACGGCATCGTCTTTGCCATCGACGGGTCCGGCGGCGGCGGGTCGATCTCCGGCGGCAGCGGCGGCGGCATCTCCTACAATGGCGGCGGCGATGGCACCTGGGTGCGCCTCGACTCGACCACGTCGACCCTGACCAACGGCACGCTGTTCGTCTATTTCACCGACAGCTCGGGGAACCTGCTTGACCGCAACGACAGCGTGACGGCCACGCTGCAGGACGCCATCCGGGCCGAGATCGGCCTGGTCAAGACCGACGGCGGCTCGCTGATGTTCAACGGGATCCAGTCGGTGTACCTGCCGACCGGCATGGTGATGAAGTTCGCGATCCAGGTCGGCAACGGCGTCATCAAGGCGCTGCCGGACATCCAGGTGAACGGTACGGAGACCCTTTCCGTTTCCGTCTCCGACTCGAGCGGCGTGATCAACCTCAGCGCCGTGATGGACAGGTCTCCCGGTCCCAACGCCGGCCTCGCGCTCACCCAGCATGAATTCGACCGCGCCTGGGTCTGGCTCACGCAGGGCGAGAAAGTGCAGGTCGATGTCGCCGGCAGCGCCTACAACAACAACACGCTGCACTTCGTGCGCATCGACACCGATGCCTCCGATCCTTCCAGCAGTGCGGGCTGGACGGTGGGCGGCGTCGCCTGGGGCAACACCGACGCCTTCCGCGCGGCCGTGCAGGCCAACTGGGAGGCCGGCTACCAGGCGTCGGGCGGCCGCGGCAACTTCCAGGACACGAAGACCTTCACCGCCGGCAAGGCAGGCTACTACGCGCCGGTCCTGACGACCGAAGGCGGCGACACGTTCGTCATCGGCGCCACCGCCAACGTCGACAGCCGCGAGCACATCCGCGTCTACGGCCAGAGCACCTTCGGCTTCGAGGACGTGAAGGGCGGCGACTGGGACTACAACGACCTGGTGATGAAGCTCACCACGACCTGATCGCCCGACCAGCGCATTCCTCCATCGCGCATTCCGCTCCAGCCTGGCGCTTGCTTCAAGTGAACGGATTGAGATCGCGATACATGCGCTCCAGAAGCGCGCGATCGACGTCAGGCTGGGGCTCGCCTTCGTCGCTTCTTTCCAGATGCCTGACCGCCCGCTCAAGGGTCGCGCGCGCCTGCACGACGAGCGGCTCGGAGGTGCCAGTGCCGGTCCCGATGCTGGTGCCGGTCAGCTCCTGCAGTTCCTCCAGCAAGGCGGAGATGCGAGCGACTTGCAGTTTCAGCCGGACCTCTCTGGTCAGGCCGCGCGGGATTGATTGCCTTCGATAGAGGTTCGCCCGCTTGAGTTTCTGATCGCTGCGGAACGCGATGATCTTCCCCGACATGAAATACCCTGGTCGTAAGAGATTGGACTCCAAACAGTTTTCATTTTTGAGGATCGAGAGGGTATCCATCGCGCTAGTCGGGCCGCCAAGGCTTCATCTGGTTCGATGAGCCTGTGACATTCCTGTGATCCACTATGCGGCAGCGCACAAAATGGTCGAGTCGGTTTGTCACAAGGCGGCTGCTTTTCTAGCATCCGCCGACGAAGGGGGAGCGTCTGCAGTCTTCGGATAGCGTGCCGGAACGGCTTGGCCTCAACCATTTGTTGGGCAGGCTCCCGCATGACGTGTCGCGCAAGCTGCTGGCCGGCGAGCGAACACTGAGGCTGCGAGAGGGAGAGACGCTGTTCGAGAGAGGCGACGCGGGCGATGGCTGCTATTGGCTGCGCCGAGGCGTTCTCGCCGTCTACGTCGTTTCGGCTACCGGCGATCAGCGCATCCTCGCCATTCTTGGACCGAACGCCATTGTCGGCGAGTTGGCGATGATCGACGGGATGCCGAGGTCCGCCAGCATTCGGGCGCTCAGGGCCTGCGAACTCAACTTCATCAGCCGCGCCGCCTTCACCGACATGCTGCGGCGGCATCCCGAACTCTACGGCGATATCGTAAAGACCTTGGCGGGCCGCTTGCGCCAGACCGACGAGGACATGGCGGCGTCGAGCTTCCAGAGCGTGCGTGCCCGCGTGGCCCGTGCCTTGCTGCAGTTCGCGCGCCATTTGGGCGAACAGGAGGGACCGGACCGTGTCCTGATCCGGCACAGCATCACCCAAAGCGACCTCGCTGCCATGG
>DATGZZ010000714.1:0-9686 GCA_035296945.1 Reyranella sp. | reverse complement strand
CTCTATTCGATCACGCGGCCGGCTGCCGGCGGCGTCGTTGCCCTGGCTCTGGGCGCCATCGAGAACGCGCTTCTCGACGCCAAGGCCAAGGCGCTGGGCGTCCCCTGTTACGAGCTGCTAGGCGGCAAGATCCGCGACCGCATCCGGGTCTACTGGTCGCACTGCGCGACCTGGCGCATCAATCATCCGACCTACTTCAAGCCGGCGATCAACGACCTCGAGGGCGTGAAGGCGATCGGCCGCGAGGTGCGTGAAAAGGGCTTTACGGCGATGAAGACCAACATCTTCATCTACGATGACGACAAGAAGAACCCGAAGGGCTGGCGCCCCGGCTTCGGCGCGCCGGCCTATCCCGAGCGCAACGTCGACCGCCACGTGCTGCGCAATCTCCGCATGCATCTCGAGGCGATCCGCGACGGCGCGGGCCCCGATGTTGATCTGCTGCTGGATCTCAACTTCAACGCCAGCACCGAGGGCTATCTCAAGATCCTGCGCTCGATCGCCGATCTCGACATGTTCTGGATCGAGATCGACAGCTATAGCCCCGAGGCGCTCGGCCTGATCCGGCGCCAGAGTCCGCATCCCATCTCATCGTGCGAGACGCTTCTGGGCATCCGCGATTTCCTGCCCTACTTCCGCGAGCAGTCGATGGACGTGGCGATCATCGATACGCCGTGGAACGGCGTCTGGCAGTCGATGAAGATCGCCAACCTGGCCGAGGCGCACGAGGTCAACGTCGCGCCGCACAATTTCTACGGCCATCTCTGCACCATGATGAACGCACACTTCGCCGCCTGCGTGCCGAACCTGCGCATCATGGAGACCGACATCGACCGCCTGGACTGGGACCACGAGCTCTTCACCCATGTCCCGGAGTTCAAGGACGGCCATCTCATCATGCCGTCGCGCCCCGGCTGGGGCACCGAGCCGGTCGAGGAAGCGATCAAGGCGCATCCACCGAAGCAAAGCACCGGTGGTTTGGCCGCCTACGGGCGCAAGTCTTAGTCTTGCCGGGAGCGCGCCACTCCAGTGGCGCGTCTTCGTCGATCGCACAGGACGTGAGCGCCACGGAGTGGCGCGCTCCCAGCAAAGAGCTAAAGCTGTTTCGCGCTGAACGTATCGCACTTCCGCGGATCGCCGCTCTCCAGCCCGACCCGGAACCAGCGCATGCGCTGGGCACTGGAGCCATGGGTGAAGCTGTCCGGCACGACCCGGCCCTGCGACTGGCGCTGCAGGCGGTCGTCGCCGATCGCCGAGGCGGCGGCCAGCGCCTGCTCGACGTCGCGATCGTCGATCATCTTGCCGCCACGGGCGGCGTCGGCGCGGTTGGCCCAGACGCCGGCAAAGCAGTCGGCCTGCAGCTCGACCCGCACCGACAGGGCATTGGCGTCGCGCTTGCTCATGCGCTCCTTCATCTGCTCGGTCTTGGCGCTGATGCCCAAAAGGTTCTGGACGTGATGGCCGATCTCATGGGCGATCACGTAGGCCTGCGGGAACTGGCCGGGCACGCGAAAGCGGCGCTCCAGGTCGTCGAAGAAGGCGAGGTCGAGATAGACCCGCTGGTCGGCCGGGCAATAGAACGGTCCCATCGCCGACTGGCCGACGCCGCATTCGGTGCGCGTGGCGTCGCGGTAGAGCACCAGCTTGGGCTCGCGATATTGCCGGCCGAGCTCCCGGAAGGCGGACGTCCAGACGTCCTCGGTGCTCTTCAGCACGCGCGACACGAACTGGGTCTCGGCGTCGCCGGCGGGCTGCTGGGGCTGCTGGCGGGGGGCGGTCCGGCTGGTCTGCGTCGGGGCGGGCTCATAGCTCGAGGTGCCGCCGCCCAGCAGGGCGAACGGATCGGCGCCGAAGATCAGGGCGATGACGATGAAGGCCACGAAGCCCAGGCCGCCCTTGAAGATGCCGCCTCCGCCGCCCGTCGGGATGGGGATGCCGCCCATGCCGCCGTAACCGCCGCCGCCACCACCGAAATAACCGCCGTCGCCGCGGCGATCCTCGATGTTGCTGCTTTCGTCGCCGTCCATCTGCATAACGGTTCTCCTGGGTCGAGATCGTCCCGAGATCGACTATATTGGGGGCGATGAGCCTTTCCGTCGCCACCTGGAACATCAATTCGGTCCGTCTCAGGATCAATAACGTCAAACGCTATCTCAGGCTGCGCAAGCCCGACGTCCTGTGCCTGCAGGAGACCAAGTGCCCGGACGAGTTCTTTCCGCACAAGGCCTTCGAGGGCCTGGGCTACACGCATCGGTTGGTCCAGGGCATGAAGTCCTACAACGGCGTGGCAATTCTCTCCAAGGTGCCGTTCACCGCCAACAACATCCACCATCGCTGCGGCAAGGAGGATTGCCGGCATATCGAGGTCGCGCTGGATACGGGCGGCGATCCGATCCTGCTCGACAACCTCTACATCCCGGCCGGCGGCGACATTCCCGATCCCGCCCTCAACGACAAGTTCGCCCATAAACTCGATTTCTACCGTGAGATGGCCCAGTGGTTCGCCGACCGCAAGCCGCCGGCGGCCGCGCGCAAGGGCCTGCGCCGCATCGCCGTCGGCGATCTCAACGTGGCGCCGCTGGAGCACGACGTGTGGAGCCACAAGCAGCTCCTCAAGATCGTGTCGCACACGCCGGTCGAGGTCGAGTTGTTCGGCCGCCTGAAAGCGTCGCTCGACTGGATCGACGTGCCGCGCCGCTTCGTGCCGGACGACCAGAAGCTCTATTCATGGTGGAGCTACCGCAACAACGACTGGCGCGCCTCCAACCGCGGCCGGCGGCTCGATCATATCCTGGCTTCGCCGGCCCTGTCGGGCGCCATCAGGAGTCATCGCATCGACGTCGGCACGCGCGACTGGAAGCAGGCGTCCGACCATGTGCCGGTGATGGCGACGTTCGAGGTTTGAAAGGGAGAAGCACATGACTGTCGGCGGTTTCATTGGTGTCCTGGTCATCGGCCTCATCGTGGGTCTCTTGGCCCGCTTCATCACGCCGGGACCCAACCCGCGCGGCATCATCGTCACCATCGTGATCGGCATCGTCGGCGCGTTCATCGCCACGATCGGTGGCCAGGTGCTGGGCCTCTATCAGTCCGGCGAGGCGGCCGGCTTCATCGGCTCGGTGGTGGGGGCGGTGGTGCTGCTGGTCCTGCTGCGGCTGTTCAGCCGCTGAGCCGAAGGCTTTGCCTTTTGTCTTCTCCTCAAGTTCCTCTCCCCCGCTAGGGGGAGAGGTTAGGTGAGGGGGCTTCGGAGACTCTCCGTAACCCCCTCACCCAGCCTCTCCCCCTAGCGGGGGAGAGGAGAAGAGCGGGGTCATCCTATGCGATACAGAAAATACCGATCCTTCGGCACGCCCGGCGGATCAGGCAGCCTGGTCCACCGCGCCACGTCGAGCGGCTGGTTCGCCAGCACGTAGCCGCCCGGTCCCGCCAGCGCATCGAGCGCCGGACCGAGCCACTTGCCCATCGCCATGTTGGCGGCGTGATCGCCGGTGCCGAGATCGGTGTGGATCAGCGCCGCCGTCGCGCCGAGCTTCTGCGCCGCCTTCGGGATCGCCTCGCGCGCCTCGCCCAGGAACAGCCGGTCGTCGGGCGGGATGCAGTCGGGATGGGCCGCCACCTTGCGTTCGAAGACGTAGATGTCGCGGCCGGGAAAGAGATCGCGCAGATGGTCGTAGGTGCGGCCGTTGCCCAGGCCGACTTCGAGGATGGGGCCGGGCACGGCGTCGATCTTGGGCTTCAGGAAATTCAGGCAGTCGCGCTGCGCCTGCATGCGCGCGATGAAGCTGTCGAGACGACTCATCGCGACGATCAAGCCGCCTTGTTCGCCGTCGCCTCGCGCAGCTTCTTGTTGGTGTCCTCCACGCGGTGCGCCAGCTCGCGCATGATCTCGATGGCCATCTGCGGGAATTCGCCGACCATGCGATAGAACGTGTCCTTGGAGATCTTGAGCGTGTTCAGCGGCTCGCGCGCCTTGATGGTGGCGGTGCGCGGCACGTCGCACAGGATGGCGATCTCGCCTAAAAAGTCGTTCTTCTTCATCTCGGCGACCTGGATCTGCCCGGTCGGCGTGTCGATCAGCACGTCGGCGACGCCGCCCAGGATCACGTACATGGCGTCGCCCGGATCGCCCTGGTGGCAGAGCTCCTGTCCTTCGGCGTAGTTCACGCGCTCGCTGGTGAAGGCCAGCAGCTTCAGCTTGGCCGGCTCGATCTTTGACAGGATCGGCACGCCCTTCAGCAGTTCGACTTCTTCGTTGAGGTTCATCGCGTCCTCCTGAATTCCCTCACGACGCCATCAGCTCGGCGTAAAGGCCACCTTTTGCCGCCAGGTCGGACGGCTTACCCTGGGCGGCGATCCTGCCACCCTGCATAACGACGATCTGCTCGAACGGCTCCGCCTGCGACGGCCGATTGGCGATCCAGACAATGCCGCGGTCGTCTTTCTTTGCCGTCGCCAGGATATTGTCGCGAATGCGGTCCTGCGTGCGGCTGTCGAACGAGGCCACCGCCTCGTTGACGATCATGAGTTGCGGCCGCTTGATCAGCGCACGGGCGATGCCGAGCTTCTGGCGCTGCGTCGCCGTGAGGCGCTTGCCGCCGACGCCGACATTGAACTCGAGCCCGACCTCGATCACCGAGTTGTGCAGGCCAAGCTCGTTCAGCACGTCGGAAGTGAGCGTGCCGATGCGCTGCTCGCCCTGCGCCTGGCCATAAACCAGGCGGCCGAACAGGATGTTGTCCTGCAGCGTGGCGGCGCTGTTGTAGCGCTCGAAATCATAGAACTCGACGGCGCCGCGCAGCGGCGCGGGCAGCCCGGCGGCGAAGGCGTGCCGCGCCGCCAGAAGACGCTCCTCCAGCGCTGCATCGATCAGCCCCAGGCGATGGCGCGCCTCGGTGTAGCGGAAGGGCAAGGTCATCAGGCGCGGCCGGTCGGCCTCGGGGACGGCGTCGATGCCTTTGCCGCCCAGGCGCTGCAGCAGCAGGCGCACGTTGGGCAGTTCGTCGGCCGAGATGAAGCTGTACTGCTCGAACAAAGGATTGTCGGGCGACAGGCCGGAGAACAGCTCGACCATGGTCTCGGCGATGGTGAGGCCCATGCGCTGCAGGTCGAGGTCGATGCCGGTCGCCCGCAGCACCGATTGCATGTAGGGGTCGACGGCGATGCTGTCGCCGGCGAAGTCCTTGCCGAGCGGCGTGCCGAACAGGATGTTCTCGGCGACCGACAGGTTGCGGTTGTAGCGGTCGCCGTTGAAGGTCTCGACCAGGCCGGCGTAGCTCGGATCCTGCAGGCGGCCGTGCATGGCGTGGCGCGCCTTCAGGATCCTCTCCGCGAGATCGGGCCGGGTGGCCTGATCGATCGTGCCGCGCAGGCCGAGCGCATAGATGTCCTCGTCGAGCTCGACCTGCTTCAGCGTTTCGACCATGCGCGGCAGCAGATCGGCCGGGCCGGTGGCGCCGGCGAGCTCGTAATCGACCCAGTCGGCGTTGGGATCGAGCGACGGATTGCCGGAGCGCTCGGCCTCCTTGCGGAACAGCTCGCGTTCCGCCATGGCCTTGTCGTCGTACTTGGCCGGCGCGATCGGCCGGATTTTCAGGCCGAACAGCAGGTTGTCGCGCACCGACAGCGGGAAGAGATAGGTCTCCTGGCCGACATACGAGGTGCGGGCGCCCAGCACGTATTCGGGCAACTGGAAGAAATCGTTGCCGTCGAGCTTGATCGAGCCGCCGCTCGGCAAGGTGAGCCGCGCCAGCACCTGCCCCAAGACGTCCTTGCCCGAGCTCGAGCCGCCGATCACCGCAAGCTTGCTGCAGGTCGGCAGCACCATCGACACGCTGTCGAGCTGCTTGACGCGGCCGTCCTCGGAGACGGTGACGGAGGCCAGCGCCAGCTCGCGGCCGAGCGGCGGCGGCGGGCCGTCGGGGATTACCTGCAGGTGCTCGGGCATCATGCCCTCGGGCTGGAACTGGTCGATCACCTGCTCGTACTTGATCTGCACATCCTGGCGTGACTGATCCCAGTCGAGCAGCTCCTTGATCGGTGACGGCAGGTCCTTGTAGGCGAGCAGCACGCCGACCACGGCGCCGACATCCATCTGGCCGGTGATGGCGAAATAGCCGCCCACCAGGTAGATGGCGAAGGGCGTCGCCTGCGACAGGATGTTGTTCCAGAACTTGGCGACGAACTTCTTCTGATAGAGATCGAAGCGGATCTTGAAGATGCGGCCCAGGCGCTCGGAGATGTCGGCGCGCTCGTAGTTGGCGGCGCCATGGATATGGATCTCGTGCACGCCGTCGGCGGTCTCGGCGATGCGGCCGGCGAGTTGGCGCGCCGTGATCTGGCGCTGGCGGCCGAGGATCAGCACCGGCCGGCGCAGCCGCGGGACGATCGCCATCTGCACGCCCAGCAGGACAACGACGATGATCCCGAGCAGCCAGTTCTGCAGCATGATGAACAGGATCGCCGTCAGCGCCTGGCCGCCCAAGAACATCGGCTGCACGAAGGCGTCGCCGATGAAGCCGCCGAGCGGCTCGACCTCGTCCTTGATCATGGTGGCGAGCTCGGCCTGCTTGACCTTACGGAAGTGGGCCGGCGGGAAGCGCAGGATGCGGTCGTAGAGCTCGTAGCGCAGGCGGCGCAGCATGCGTTCGCCCATGCGGCCTTTCTGGGTGTTGATGGTCTTCTTGAAGAGGCCGTTCACCACCACGGCGCCCAGGAAGACGAAGCTCATGGTCACCAGGTAGCCGAGCTGGTCGACCTGGAAGCCATCGAAGATGCGGATGACCTTGCCGGGCAGGATGGCCGAGAGATCGAGCTCCCAGACCAGGAAGGGGATGGTCTTGCTGTCCTTGAAGGCGTTGCCCTGGATGCCGTTGTTGATGACCGACTTGGGCACCGTCAACGACAGGAAATAAAAGACCTGGGCCAGCACCACGAGGCTCAGGATGACGACCTGCTCGGGCCTGCTGTGTCGCCAGATGTAGGTGAACAGATTGCGTTGCATCAATATCCGCGGTGGAAGCCCCCAAGTACGGCCGAGGTGCGGCGCTCCCCCACTCCTATATTAGATCAGTGCCTTGATTACATTCGATATTTTGCATTGCGAGAGGGGTTCGCGTGCCTGCCCCAGTATGGCATAGTCCGGCCGAAGACACCGGTCGGGGCAGGTCGCGCTTCGGCAAGGGAGAGAGACGCCTACATGCCTCAAAGCCGGTCCAAGCGTGTGCTGCTCTACAGCCACGACTCCTTCGGCCTCGGCCATGTGAGCCGTTGCCGGACCATTGCCAACGCCCTGGTGGCGGCCGATCCCAACGTCTCGGTCCTGATCGTGTCGGGCTCGCCCGTGATCGGCTCCTACGAGTTCCGCTCGGGCATCGACTTCGTGCGCATCCCCGGCGTGGTCAAGCAGATCGATGGCGACTACGACTCGGCCAACCTGCGGGTGGGCGTCGAGCACACGATGGAGATGCGGACCCGCATCATCCGCGACACCGCCGACATCTACCGGCCCGACCTGTTCATCGTCGACAAGGAGCCGACCGGCCTGCGCGGCGAGGTCTTGCCGGCGCTCCGCCTGCTCAAGGAGCGCGGCACGCCCCTGGTGCTCGGCCTGCGCGACGTCATGGACGATCCCGCAGCGCTCGCCGCGGAATGGGAGCGCAAGAACGTCGTGCCGGCGCTGCGCGACCTCTATGACGAGATCTGGATCTATGGCCTGCCGCAGATCAACAAGCCGCTGACCGGCATCGAGGTGCCGCCGTCGGTGCGCCACAAGATGGTCTATACCGGCTACCTGCGCCGCGACCTGCCGCTGCACAGCGACGTGCCGCACGAGCTGGAGGAGATCGGCGATCCCTTCATCCTGGTGACCGCGGGCGGTGGCGGCGACGGCGCCGACCTGATCGACTGGGTGCTGGCGGCCTATGAAACCGATCCGCACATTCCCTACGGCGCGGTGATCGTGTTCGGTCCCTTCATGTCGTCTGCCGAGCGCGAGGCCTTCAAGGAGCGTTCGGCCAAGTTCAGGAACATCCGCACCCTCACCTTCACCAATAACCTCGGCGCCCTGATGCAGCGCGCGGCGGGCGTGGTGGCGATGGGCGGCTACAACACCTTCTGCGAGATCCTGTCCTTCGACAAGAAGGCGATCATCGTGCCGCGCACCAGGCCGCGCCTGGAACAGTTCATCCGCGCCCGCGCCGCGCGCAATGTCGGCCTGATCGAGATGCTCGATGCCGATCGCGGCCGCGCTCCGCATGCCATGGCGACGGCACTGCGGCAGTTGCCGCAGCAGGGGCTGCCGAGCGACGTCGTCGTGCCGGGCCTGCTCGATGGCCTGCCCAATGTCTGGCGCCTGGTCGCCAAGCAGCTCGCCCATCCTCATCGCGGCCCCGCGCCGCTCGAGGAGATCTGGAGCGAGCCCGGGCCCGCTGCGCCGCCGGCCGTGCCTCCGGCGCGCGCCAGGACCTGATCGCCGGGACCTTCATGTCTTCGCCAACCGACGCGCGTGTCGCGGTGGTGCTCAAGGGCTGGCCGCGCCTGTCCGAGACCTTCATCGCCCAGGAGATCGCCGGCCTCGAGGCGCGCGGCGTTGCGCTCGAAATCTGGTCGCTGCGCCGGCCGACCGACAAGCATCGTCATCCCGTGCATGATCGCGTGCAGGGCCGCGTCGTCTATCTGCCGGAGTACCTGAAGGACGATCCGCGCCGCGTGTGGGCCGGCTGGCTGAAGGCACGACGCTTGCCGGGTTATGCAACGGCACGCGCCCGCTTCCTGGCCGACCTGCGACGCGATCCCTCGGCCAACCGGCTGCGCCGCTGGGGCCAGGCGCTGGTGCTGGCGGCCGAGCTTCCGGCCGGCATCGAGCGGCTCTACGCCCACTTCCTGCATACGCCCGCGTCGGTGACGCGCTACGCCGCGCTGATGCGCGGCCTGCCATGGAGCGTGTCGGCGCATGCCAAGGACATCTGGACCAGCGAGCCTTGGGAGGCGGCGGAAAAGCTCGCCGACTGCGCGTGGGCGGTGACCTGCACCAACATGGGCGCCGAGCAGCTGCGCGCGCTCAGCCCCCGCCCGGACAAGGTGAAGCTCGTCTATCACGGCCTCGACTTCGCGCATCTGCCGGTGCCGGCGCACCTGCGGGCGCGGCGCGACGGCAGCGATGCTGCCGATCCGGTGGTCATCCTGTCGATCGGCCGCAAGGTCGAGAAGAAGGGGTTTGGCGATCTTCTGGAGGCGCTGGCCCTGCTGCCCAAGACGCTGCACTGGCGCTTCGAGCATATCGGCGCGGGCGAGCTCGGCGACATGCTGAAGGCGCAGGCCGAGCGGCTCGGCATCGCCGGGCGCTGCACCTGGCTCGGTGCCCAGCCGCAGAAGCAGGTGTTCGCCGCCCTCGCGCGCGCCGACCTGTTCGTGCTGGCCAGCAAGAAGGCGGCCGACGGCGACCAGGACGGCCTGCCCAACGTGCTGATGGAGGCGGCCCACCAGGGCGTCGCCATCATCTCGACGCGCGCCGCCGCGATCGGCGAGTTCATCGAGGATGGCGACAATGGCCTGCTGGTGCCGCCCGGTGCATCGGAAGCCCTGGCGGCCGCCCTGGTGCGCATGATCGGCCATCCCGACCTGCGCCAGCAGTTCGCGCATCGCGCCGCCGAGACCGTGCGCACGCGCTTCTCCTTCGATGCCGGCGT
>DATGZZ010000713.1:0-4134 GCA_035296945.1 Reyranella sp. | reverse complement strand
CGCTGTCAACGAAGCCTCCAGTATCGTCCCGCCCATGAACCCTTCCCTCTCGACGGCCGCTCCCTGGTGGCGGCCCAACACCGGCCATAAGCTGATCGTCCGCGGCGGCCGTCCGCTCGTTGGCACTTATCCGATCAACGGCGCCAAAAATGCGGTGCTGCCGTTGATGGTGTCGGCACTGCTGACACCGCATCTGGTGACGCTACGCAACGTGCCGGCCAATCTCGATGTCGCCGTGCTGGCGGCCCTGCTGCAGCGCCTGGGTTGCGACATGCATTGGTCGACAGGCGACTCGGGTCTCGCGGTGACGATCGCGGCCGATCGCGTACGGCCGCAACAGATCGATGCCGAGCTGGTCACCCGCATGCGCGCCTCGGTGTTGCTGCTCGGCGCGCTGCTGGCCCGTTGCGGCGAGGCGGCGCTGCCGATGCCGGGCGGCGATGCCATCGGTCTGCGCGGCATCGACTTCCATGTCACGGGCTTGCGCGCCATGGGCGCCACGATCGAGCTCACGGGCGGCACGATCCGCGCGACGGCGCGCGATGGCCTGCGCGGCGCCGATATCCTGCTGCCCCAGCCGTCGGTCGGCGCCACCGAGAATCTCCTGCTGGCAGCGGTTGCCGCGGCGGGCACGACGACCATCCGCAATGCCGCCCGCGAGCCGGAGGTCGCCGACCTCGCCGGCTGCCTGATCGCGATGGGTGCAAGGATCGCGGGCCTCGGCACGCATGTCCTCACCATCGAGGGCGGGGCGCTGCTGGGCGGTGCCGTTCACACCGTGCTGCCCGACCGCATCGAGTTCGGCACGCTTGCCTGCGCCGCCGCCCTGACCGATGGCGAACTGTTGCTGTCACGCGGACGCATCGACCTGCTTGGTGCTGCTGCAGCGTCGTACGCTGCGGCCGGAGTGGACCTCAGCGACACCGAAGACGGGGTGGTCGCCCGGCGCGCCAAAGACGGCCTGATCGGCATCGATCTCACGACGGCGCCCTATCCGGGCTTCGCGACCGACCTGCAGGCCCCGACGATGGCGCTGCTGGCCGCGGCGACGGGAACCAGTGCAATCACCGAAAACATCTTCGAGCAGCGCTTCCGCCACGTCGACGAGTTGCGAAAGATGGGTGCGGACATTGCCGTACGTGGCCGCACGGCGCGGATCAGGGGCGTCGCGCGCCTGCGCGGCGCCGCTGTCACATGCACCGACGTACGCGCGGCAGCGGCCCTCGTCCTGGCGGGACTGGGGGCTGATGGAGAGACGATCCTCGACGGCCTCGACCATCTCGATCGCGGCTACGATGGCATGGCGGAGACGCTGGCCGCGTGCGGCGCCGACATCGTGCGCCGCTGAGCGCGGCTAGTAGAGTCCGGGAAGCAACCGCCATGTACGGGCGCAATAGGCGATGTATTCCTGGCCGAACTGCGCGCGCAGCAACGCTTCTTCCGAGCGGATGCGCGCGATCAACGGCGGGATCATGAGCGCCACCAACAGCACGCCTGCCATTGATCGGAACGCAAGCGCCCAACCCAGCGACAGCACGAACAGGCCGAGGTAGCTCGGATTGCGGATGGTGCGATAAATGCCATCCGTCACCAGGGTATGCCCGGGCTGGATGGCGACCAGGCCGCTGAAACGGCTACCGAGCACGAACACGGGCCAAAGCCGCAGCGCGCCACCGCCCGCATAGAGGACAACGCCGATCCAGCGCACCGTATCGCCGTCGATGGTCCAGAACTCCTTGCGGTCGGTGTAGGCCGGCAGCCAGGCCGACAGAAGGCCGATGAGGCCCAGCACTCCGATGACCCAGCGGTTGGAGCGATCCTCGCGCTCGCCGATGTTCAGATTCGCTGAACTGAAGGTGGCCGCGCCAGCCATCGCTACAGTCGCTATGACCAGCGCGATGCGCGCCGGATTGGCAAAGAACGCGTCGAACCCGCCCCAGCCCGCGATGGCGAGACCGAGGTAGACGAGGATCATTCCTGCTGAGGCGAGAACCAGCATGAGCCTGGACATGGCGCCTATGTGGTCACCGAGCACGTGAAGTCAAACCACTGCCGTGCTTTAGTTCATGCCCGGACAGACGGTGGTGGCGATGCATCGGCTCTCGAACATGGTTCTTGCGATCCTGCTGGCGATCAGCGCATTCCTGCACGTGCTGCCGGCAGCGGCACAGGAAAAGCCTCAGCCGTGGCCCACCAAGGAATGGACGACCTCTTCCCCCGAGGAGCAGGGCATGAGCTCCGAGCGGCTCGCCCGCGTGGTGGAGTTCGGCGGTCTCAACAACATGGACAGCCTACTGGTGACGCGCCACGGCCGGATCGTGCTGGAGGCAACGTACGCGCCGTTCCGTGCCGGCCTGAAGCACCGCATCAACTCGTCCACCAAGGCCGTCGTCAGCACCCTGGTCGCCATGGCGATGAGGGACGGCACACTCGACAACACGGACCGCAAGGTCATGGAGTTCTTCGCCGACCGCACCATCGCCAACCTCGACGACGCCAAGAAGGCGATCACGATCCGCCACCTGCTCGACATGACATCGGGTCTCGAATGGTCAGAGGGCCTGGATGGATTTCGGTCCTTTCTCGAAATGGAACGCAGTCCCGACTGGCAGCAGTTCGTTCTTGATCGACCGATGTCAGAGGCGCCGGGTACGCGCTTTTACTACGACAGCGGCAACAGCCATCTGCTGTCGGCCATTCTGACAAAGGTCACAGGCAAGAGCGCGCTCGACTATGCGCGCGAGGTTCTGTTCGGGCCGCTCGGCATCAAGGATGTGATGTGGCGGGCGGATCCGCAGGGCATCTCGGGCGGCGGCGCCGGCCTCTACATGCATCCGCGCGACATGGCGAAGATCGGCTATCTCTATTTGCACGGCGGCATGTGGGAAGGACAGCAGATCCTGCTCGCGTCGTGGATCGAGGGCATACGCAAGGCGGACGTCGACATGCGCGAGACCTGGACTCAGAACCTGCGCTACGGCAGCCAGTTCTGGGTGATGCCGGGCCGCGACGCCTACATGGCGGTTGGCTACGACCGTCAGCTGATCGTTGTCATCCCCAAGCTCGACATTGTGGCGGTGACGACCGGCTCGGCACGCTTCGCGACGGCGAGCGGCTTGCCGAGCAGGCCGCGCTACAGCTTCGATTCATTGGTCAGCTTCCTGACCTCCGCCGCCTCAGGCGATGCGCCGCTGCCCGCCAATCCCGCGGCGACGGCCGACCTCGCGCAAAAGGTGAAGGAGGCCACTATCGAGCGGCCGGGGCCGGTCGGCGGTCAGCCGGCGATGGCGAAGACGATCTCCGGCAAGACATGGCGGTTCCCGCCCAACGACATGCGGATCAAGTCCATCACCTTCACGCTCGCCAGCCCCGAGCCGTCGTTCGAATACGAGGCCGACGGCACTCCAGCCAGCCCGGCGGCGCGCTTCGGCGGGCCGATCGGCTTCGACGGCCATTATCGTGTCGGCGGACGCATGCGCTACGGCTTGGCCGCGAGCCGCGCCAGATGGCTGGACGATGGGACGACCCTCGTCCTGGAAACCCAGACGCTCGGCAACGACGACCTCGTGCGGGCGACGCACGTGTTCGGCGACAAGACCGTCGAGGTGAAATTCGAGATGGCGATCGGCTTTCAGACGACGGTGAGCGGCCGGACCGACGACTGAGGCGGCCTACTCGGCCGCCACCGCCATCGCCTGCTTGAGGCCCGGCATGGTGAAGGCGAGCTTGTCGAGCTTGGCGATCATGTCCTTGCCCGCCTTCTCGTCGGTCTCGACCAGCGGTGGGCGCACCGGCGCCCAGGCGCCGTCGGCGCCGTAGTGGGCGATGCAGTACTTCAGCGCCGGGATCATGACGTAGCCCTGCATGACGCCGCGCACCTCGTTGATCCAGCTTTGCAGCTTCTCGCCTTCGGGCGTGGCGTACTTCTTGTAGGTCTCGGCGATCTTGCCCGGGTTGATGTTGGCCGTGGCGCTGATGCAGCCCGCGCCGCCCGACTTGATGTTGTCGATCAGGGGCTTCTCGTTGCCCGAGAAGACGTCGAAGCCGTCCTTGGCGAAGGCGTCGATCATGCTCTTGGTGTGCGCCCAGTCGTCGGCGCTGTCCTTCATGCCGGCGATCTGCTTGGGGTACGCC
>DATGZZ010000712.1:0-4905 GCA_035296945.1 Reyranella sp. | reverse complement strand
GCGGCGGCCTGGCTGATGGTCGAGATGCCCGAGCCGATCTGGCCCTGCATGTTGGTCATGGCGGCGATCATCGGCCGAGGCCCCCCGGCGAAGCCGACACGCCAGCCGGTCATGGCATAGGCCTTCGACGCGCCGTTGACCGTGAGCGTGCGTTCCTTCAGTTTCGGCTCGACCTCGGCCACGGTGCAGAAGCCGAAGCCGTCATAGGTCAGGTGCTCGTAGACGTCGTCGGCCATGACGAACACGTGCGGATGGGCGAGCAGCACGTCGGCGATCTCGCGCATCTCGGCGCGCGAGCACACCGCGCCGGTCGGGTTGTTGGGGAAGTTCAGCACCACCCATTTGGTGTTGGGCGTGATCGCGGCGTCGAGGTCGACGGCGCGCAACTTGAAATGGTTGTTCTCCGGACACGACACCGATACCGGCGTGGCGCCGGCGAGCGTCGCCTGGTCGGCATAGGAGATCCAGCCCGGCGCCGGGATGATCACCTCGTCGCCCGGGTTCACGCTCGCCATCAGCGCGTCGTACATGATCTGCTTGCTGCCGTTGGAGACCATGATCTCCTCCAGCGCATAGTCGAGATTGTTGTCGCGCTTGAACTTGTGCTGGATCGCCTCCTTGAGCGGCTTGATGCCGTCCTGCGGCGGATACTTGGTCTCGCCGGCCAGCGCCGCCTTGTGCGCCGCCTCGATGGCGTGCGTCGGCGTCGGGAAGTCGGGTTCGCCCGACGACAGGCCCACGATCTTCACGCCCTGGGCGCGCAGCTCGCGCACCTTGCGGGTCATGGCGGCGGAGGCGGATACCTTGATGTTGCGCAGGCGCTCGGCGACTTCGAACATGATCTCCATTAGCCCTTCTTTCGTATCGTGAGCGCGATGCCGCCCAGGACCGCCGCCGACGCCAGGAGCAGCCGCGCGGTGATCGGCTCCGCGAGTAGCATTGCCCCGCCGATGGCCGCAATGGCCGGGACGCTGAGCTGGATTGTGGCGGCGGAGGTGGCGGAGAGCGCCGGCAGGGCCGCGTACCACAGCACGTAGCCCAGGCCCGAGGTGATGGCGCCCGAGACCACGGCGTAGGCGAGGCCCGTGTAGTCGACCGTTTCGTGACCGACGGTGGTCAGGATCAGCAGTGCGGCAAAGGCCACCGAGCGCAGGAAATTGCCGCCGGTGGCCGCGATCGGCTCGCCGGCGCCTTTTCCGAGCAGCGAATAGACGCCCCAGGCGGCACCCGCGCCCAGCATCAGCGCGGCGGCAAGCGGCGGCGGCGCGGCCAGCCCCGGCAGCAGCAGGACGACCAGGCCGCCGACCGCGATCCCGAGCCCCACCAGCCGCAGGCCGGCGATGCGCTCGCCCTGCCACAGGCCCCAGGCCATCATGGTGAGCTGGACGGCACCGAACAGCAGCAGCGCGCCGGTCGCCGCCGTGAGGTCGCGATAGGCGAAGGAGAAGAAGGCGGCGTAGGCAAACAGCATCGCCGCCATCGGCCAGCTGCCGCCGCTCGACGGCCGCACGCCGCGCAGCCGCAGCAATACGAGCAGCATGAGCGCGCCCGAGGCGAGCCGGATCGCGGTGAAGCTCGCGGCATCGATCGCCGTGTCGCGCAGCGCCACGCGGCAGAGCAGCGAGTTGCTGGCAAAGGCCAGCATGGCGAAGACGACGAGAAGCGGGACGCGCAGGCTCGGGCTCATTGCTGGGGGCGCGCGACTCCAGTCGCGCGTCTTCGCTGGTCGCCGAGAAGATCGCGCCACTGGAGTGGCGCGCCCCCAGCGATCAATTGCTCAGCCGGTAGAGCTTCATCGCGTTGTCGCGCGTGATCTTGCGGCGGCCCTCGGCGCTCACGTCCGAGAGCTCGCGCTCGAGGAACTCCTGCGAGTCCGGCCAAATGCCGTCGGGATGCGGGTAGTCCGAGCCCCACATCACGTTGTCCTCGCCCAGGAGGTCGAGCAGGCGGATGCCGACGGGATCGGTCTGGTAGGTGGCATAGCACTGCCGATACCAGTATTCGCTGGGCTTCATCTTGAGATCGAGGTCCTTGAACTGGTCCTCCCACTCGAGATCCATGTGCTGCAGCACGTAGGGGATCCAGCCCAGCCCCGCCTCGCCGATCACGATCTTGAGGTTGGGATAACGTTCGAGCGCGCCGCTGAAGACCAGCGACATCAGCATGTAGCCCATGTGCATCTGGAAGCTGGTGATGTGCGTGGCCTGCACGCGGCGCACGACATACTGCGGCATCTTCGAGTAATCCGGCGAGCGTCCGCCGATGGTGTGGAAGTGCACGGGAATGCCGGTCTCGTGCGCGCACTGCCACAGCGGCTCCCAGAACGGATCCCACAGCGGCGTCATGTCCGGCCGGTTGGCGACGTCGAAGCCGCGCACGCCGCGCTTGGCGTTGCGCATCATCTCGGCCACCGACTCTTCCATGTTGTAGTTGGGGATGTTGGCGAGCCCGACCAGCCGGTCGGGCGCGGCACGGCAGAAATCGTGCAGCCAGTCGTTGTAGATGCGCAGCATCTCCAGCGCCGCCTCGGGATCGTTCAGCCGGCCGCTCGAGCCCAGCACGCCATACAGGATCTCGGCCTGTACGCCGTCGCGATCCTGGTCCTTCAACCGGAGCTCGGGCTCGGTGAGGCGGCGGATGCCTTTCTTGCCGTCGTCGTAGAGGCCGGTCGAGGCCATGCGATCGGAGCGGTGAATGACGCCCGGCACGTATTCGCGCCCGGCCGAGCCCATGCCGTTCATCAGGCCGAACTTGGCGCCCTTGGCGCTGACCCACTCGGGTCCCTTCGGCCCCTCGACGACGTGGGGCATGCGGTCCTTGAGGGCCGCCGAGGCGTTGCTGGTGAAAAGGTCGGGCGGCAGCCAGATCAGGTCGACATGGCCGTCAGCGGAGATGACGTCGTATTTCATGGGCGCGTTCCTCCGGGGAGGATCATCCTCCCGCGGAACGCGCCTTGCCAGCCCCTTGCTTTGCTTAGCGATACATCCGCGCCCAGTTTTGCGACGGCGTCACCAGCAGGACCAGCGCCGCGGCGAGGGACAGGATAAGGCCGGTCGGCGTGATGGCCTCGGCGCCGGTCGAGAGGCGGAGATGCAGGTTGTAGACTTCCAACGCCATGACCAGCGCGCTGCCGGCGGCATACATCCTGAGATCAGGAAGGGCGCGGAACTGCCGCTCGCCCAGAAGGTCGATCAGGGCCACGACCGCGGCCAGGACGGCCATGACCAGGCCCGCGATCAGGAGCCACTCGGTGATGTCGGCGAACTCCGGCACGCTGTGACGCACGAAGACGCTGGCCTGGGTGTAGACGAGGTCGGCGGCGCAGGCGGTGAGAAAGTAGCCGACAGCGAAGGGGCGGAGCAGGGGATGCAGGGCGCGCCCGGCGATCTTGGCGGTGATAAAAGGCTTTCCGGACGTCATGCGGCTCCCAACGGGTGAAGGACGGTGGCGTTGCTCTTGGCGGATGGTCGTGTAGCAAAATGAGCGCCCGGCGCCGTGCGACAGTCAGTCCGACCGCGGCTAGAGTGCCGTGAAGGAAATCGCCACAATGGGTGGGGGAGATCGACCGGTCTTGCTGCGTATGACGCCACAAGGGGGACTGCCTGCATGATCGCCGTTGTCCGCACGAGCCTGCTGCTGGCCCTGCTGCTGGTGTCGTCGTGTTCGTACTATCTCGGCGAGCCGCGCGTGCCGAAGACCGACCTGCGCGCCACGCTGGCCGGCGCCTACGAGGTGCCGCCGACGCAAAGCCGCGGCAGCGGGTACCTCGAAGCGGTCTATCGGCCTTCGACCAAGGTGCTGGAATATCGCCTCAACCTGGTGGGCCTGAGCGGCCCGATCACCATGGGCTACCTGCACGGCCCGGCCGGACCAGGCGAGAACGCCCAGCAGGTCGCGCCCATCAACATCCCGATCTACGACAACACGATCTGGGACGGCGTCACGCTGACCGAGGAGCAGGCGGCTCAGGTTCTGGCCGGCCAGTGGTATGTCAACGTCCGGACGCTGCAGTACCCCGACGGCGAAATCCGTGGCCAGATCCTGCCCATCAGGAAGTAGCGGCGATCAATCGAACTTGTAGTTCCAGCCGATCCACTTGGTGAGGCCGCGGCCCATGACCTTCTCGAGGTCCTGACCCTTCAGCCACGGCAGCTCCTCGGTGAACATGGTCACGCATTGCCGGTAGCTGCAGGGCATGCGGGTGATATCGGTGCCCCAGAAGAAGCGGTCGGGTCCGTAGGCGTCGAAGATGCGCTGCAGCCCGTCATGCAGGTTCTTGAACGGATAGGGCTGCGTCGAGTAGCCCGGCGCGCCCGTCGCCTTGACCGCGACGTTGGGCAGCTTGGCCAGCGAGCAGAGTTCGTCGAGGTTGCCGAACGCCTTCTCATCCTTCTCCAGGCGCAGCAGCCCGCAATGGTCGATGATCAGCTTAAGTCTGGGATGCGCTTCGGCGATCTTGCGGAACGGTTTCAGGAACAGCCCGGCCATGGTGGCGACCGGGATGCCTTCCTTCTCGGCGGCCGGCCATACCCAGTCGAGCCTGCCCTCGTGCAGCGCCTTCTGCTGGTCGGGATAGAGCAGCGCCCAGCGCAGGCCCATCATGCCGGGCTGCTTGCGCCAGCCGACGATGCGCTTCTTGCTCTCCGGATCGTCGAGCTCGAACTGGCCCATCACGGCGAAGCGGTCGGGATACTTCTGCGCCGCCGCCAGCGCGAGCTGGTTGGAGGTCGGATCCCAGCTATAGGGCGGATGGATCAGCGCGGCGTCGACGCCCGCCTCGACCATCTCCTTCAGCGCCTCCTCGGCGGTGAACTTCTCGACCTTGCGGTGCAGCCCGCTGGGCGGTGTCACGGTCTGGGACCAGATATGGATCTGGGCGTCGATGATCTTCATGGCGTTCCTCCG
>DATGZZ010000711.1:0-7406 GCA_035296945.1 Reyranella sp. | reverse complement strand
CTCGACGCCGATGATGCCGCCGGCGCCGCCCTTGTTCTCGACCACGATCGTCTGGCCGAGTTCCTTCGACAATGGCTCCATCAGGAGCCGCGCCGTCAGGTCGACGCCGCCGCCGGGCGGGAAGGGCACGATGATCTTGATCGGACGGCTGGGAAAATTCTGGGCTGCGCTCTGACGCGTCGCCGCGAGAACAGGCAACGCAAACGCTCCAACCAGCAGGCTTCTACGAGTGTTACGCAAAACAAAACCCCTCTCTGCTCCCCGAACCACCTTGACAGGGCGGCTACGGCCATTCAACACTTAACCAATAAGTTAAGTGTCAACCACGAGGCGACTCGCGATGAAAAAGCTCCATCAAGGCGGCTGCCACTGCGGCGCCGTGCGATTTGAATGCCAACTTGATCCCGCCGAAAGCACCAGCCGCTGCAATTGTTCGATGTGCGCCAAGGGCCGGTTCTGGAAGGCGATCGCGCGCAAGGAAGACTTCCGCATCCTGCAGGGCGAAAGCGAGCTCAGCGACTACCAGTTCGGCAGCAAGAACATTCACCATCTCTTTTGCCGGCAGTGCGGCATCAAACCGTTCGGCCGCGGCCACATGGACGCGCTGGGCGGCACCTTCTACGCCGTCAATGTCGCCTGCCTGGACGGCGCGGCGCCGGAGGAGATGGCGGCCGGCCCGATCCAGTACCAGGACGGCCGCCACAACGCCTGGGACAGGGCGCCGGCGGAGACGCGGCATCTCTGATCGAGATTACATCGCCACCTTGCGGAACACTTCGACGAAGCGCTCGACGTCCTGCTCGTCGTTGTAGACGTGCGGGCTGATGCGCAGCCGTCCGAGCCGCGGTGCGGCATGGACGTTCTCGGCGGCGAGCCTCTTGGGCAGGTCTGGTGCCATGCCCTTGGGGAAGGAGAGGCTGAGCACGTGCGGCGCGCGCAGCTTCCGGTCCATCACCTGCACGCCGGTGTTGGCCAACCCATCGGCCAGCTTGTCGGTCAGCATGGCAAGCCGCGCCCGGATCGGCTCGTTGCCCCAGCCCGCCATCATCTCCATGCCGATCGCCGCCATTTCCATGGAGATGAAATGGTCGCGCTCGCCCATGTCGTAGCGCCGCGCGCCCTCTTGATAGGCGGTGTCGCGGAAGTAGACGGTGTCCTCGGCCGACACTGCCTTGCGCGCCGGCGCCGTCTGCTCGAGCGGCACGCCGTGCTGGTGGCGCTTGGCGACGTACATGAAAGCGCGGCCGTAGGGCCCCAGCACCCACTTGTAGGTCGGGAAGATCAGGAAATCGGGATCGAGGGTCTTCACGTCGATGTGGCGGATGCCGACATCGTGCGTGGCGTCGACCAGCAAGGCCGCGCCCTTGGCCTTGGCCGCGGTGGCGATGCGCGCCATGTCGAGCGCGCCGCCGTCCGACCAATGGACCGAGGAGATCGAGACCAGGGCCAGCGGCGCGGCACCGGAGCGCTCGATCGCGGCCATCACCGCCGACGTCCAATCGCCGTCGGCTGGCTGCTTCACCGTCTCGACCGCAAAGCCGCCGGCCTCAGCGCGGCTCATCCATTCCAGCACCGGCGAGGTGTGGTCGTCCTGCAGCACCAGCACGCGGCTGCCGCGCGGGATGGTCAGCACCTTGCCCGCGGTCGAGACACCGTAGCCGACCGAAGGGATCAGCGAGACGTCGACGGAATCGGCGCCGATCAGCGCGGCCGCCGCCTTGCGCGCGCGTTCGTACTGCTGCGGCTGGAAGTCCGCCGGCAGCTTCCACGGCTGGCCCTTGCGCGCGACGGCGGCGCGCCCGGCCTCCTGCACCGCAATCGGCAGCGGGCTGTAGGTGGCGGCGTTGAAGAAACAGACGTCTCGCGGGATGTCGAACAAGGCGCGCTGGCTGGGCAGCATGGCAGTCTCCGTTGCAGGACGGCACAGTAGCGTGGCCGTGCCGATCCCAGCCCGACAATTTCTCACACCAGCCATTTGCTAGACTGCGCCATGCGCCGGTTTCCGCCCCAACGCCTGATCTGCCTCACCGAAGAAACGGTGGAGACGCTTTATCTCCTGGGCGAGCAGGATCGCATCGTCGGCGTCTCGGGCTACGCCGTGCGCCCGCCCGAGGTGCGGTCCAAGCCCCGGGTCAGCGCCTTCACCTCGGCGCGCCTCGACAAGATCCTGGCGCTGGAGCCCGACCTGATACTGGCCTTCTCCGACCTGCAGGCCGACATCGTGAGCGAACTGGCAAAAGCCGGCGTCGCCGTTCATCTGTTCAACCAGCGCGACATTGCCGGGATCTTCGCCATGATCCGCACCGTCGGCGCGCTGATCGGCGCCAACGATAGGGCAGAGGCGCTGGCGCGTTCGCTCGAGGCACGGGTGACGGACATCGCTCGTGCAGCAACAGGATCGCCGCGGCCGCGGGTCTACTTCGAGGAATGGAACGATCCGATGATCTCGGGCATCGGCTGGGTGTCGGAGTTGATCGAGATCGCAGGCGGCGAGGATGTGTTCGCCCATCTGCGCAGTGCCGCTGCTGCACGCGACCGCATCGTGTCGTCCGAACAGGTGATCGCAGCGCGGCCCGACGTAATCCTCGCCTCGTGGTGCGGCCGCAAGGTCGTGCCGCGGCAGATTGCCGAGCGGCCGGGCTGGGACGTTCTGCCAGCGGTCGCCAACGGCCGCATCGTCGAGATCAAGTCGCCGATCATCCTGCAGCCCGGGCCGGCGGCGCTCACCGACGGCCTCGATGCCTTGCGCGCCGCGCTATTACCTCTTGTGTAATTGAGAGACTGCCGCCGCGGGCTCACCTTCATCTCATCAGACCCAAGGAGGGTTCAGATGAGCTACCAGTCCCGCCAGCGCCTAACCGATCAGCCCGTCACGTTCGTGACACCCGTGTCGTCACGGCCATCGCTCAGGCATCGGCTGGCCATGACGCTCAAGATCTGGCGCGAGCGCGTGGCGGCGCGGCGTAACCTCGCTGCAATGGACGCGCGCAGCCTGCGCGATGCGGGAATTTCTCCCGCCGCCGCTGCCTATGAATCGGGCAAGTCGTTCTGGCAGGCGTTCGGGCCGCTGCGTTAGCTGCGTCAAAGGAGTTTTCCTCAGGCTTTCGCCTCACAATCGCCATAACCACGCGCCCTGCTGGGGAACTCGCGCGCGCATCGAGCGTTAAATCATGCGCGCAAAGCGCGGTCGCCCTACTATAGGGGGCCTCGCCGGCGGCGTGTTGTGGTCGAGAACCTCTGCGCGCCCGATTAATGTAACGAGCGCAGAGGGGGTTTTAGCCGGATGACACCGCCGGATCTCGACCGGACGAACGCGCTGTTCCTCGATCTCGACGGCACGCTGCTGGAGATCGCCGAGACGCCCGAGTCGGTCGTCGTTCCGCCCGGACTGCCGCAACTGCTGGACAGCCTGCGCTCGCAGCTCGACGGCGCGGTGGCGATCGTCACCGGCCGTTCGATCGGCGTCGTCGACGACCTGCTCAATCCTTTCGTCGCCACCGCGGCCGGCGAGCATGGCGCGTCGCTACGCTATCAGGACGGTAGGATCGAAGAAATGCCCCAAGGCCTCGCCGTGCCCGAGGCGTGGCGCGAGGCCCTGGTCGCCGCGGCCGAGCGCTGGCCGGGCGTTCTGGTCGAGTCCAAGCCGCATGGTATCGCCATGCACTACCGTCTGGTGCCGGAGCGCGGCAACGACGTGTGGCGGCTGGTGCGCGCCCTGGTGCCGCAGGATCATCCGTGGTTCCGGCTGCTGCCGGCGCGCGAGGCCGTCGAGATCGGCCCGCGTGCGGCCTCCAAGGGCCATGCCGTCGAGCAGTTGATGGCGCGTCAGCCTTTCCAGGGCCGCCGGCCGATCTTCGTCGGCGACGACTTCACCGACGAGGCCGGCATGGAAGCGGCCCGCAGTTTCGGCGGCCAGGGCCTGCGCGTGGCCGAGGTGTTCGGCGGCCAGCCGGCGGCGGTGCGGGCCTGGCTGAAGCGCGGCGTCGAGCTCTTGAGCGCGCGCAAGGCGCCGCCCGTCGCCTCGGCGGGAGCAGCACCTTGAGCACTCTCGAGCTTGGCGTCATCGGCAACTGCTCCATTGCCAGCCTGATCGATCGCAAGGGCCGCCATGTCTGGCACGGCATCGGCCGGCTCGACGGCGATCCCGTGTTCAATGCCCTGCTGGGCGGCGACGACCCGCAGGGCGGCTTCATGGATGTCGTGGTGGCGGGGGCCAAGGAGGTCGGCCGCCAACGCTACCTGCACAACACCGCCATCCTGGAGACGGTGCTCGACGGCAACGGCGGCACGGTGCGCATCGTCGACTTCGCGCCGCGCTTCCGCCGCTTCGGCCGCATGTTCCGTCCGCCCATGCTGGTGCGCCGGCTCGAGCCGGTGGCCGGCCGGCCGCGCATCACCATCCGGCTGCGCCCGACCTTCGACTACGGCGCGCACAAGGCCAAGCTCACCTCGGGCAGCAACCATGCGCGCTTCTTCGGCGACAGCGCGGTCATGCGGCTGACCACGGATGCGTCGATCAACTACATCCTGCACGAGACCGAGTTCTCGCTCGACCGGCCCGTCAACCTGATCGTCGGCGCCGACGAGAGCATCACCGACAATCCCGACACGCTGGCCAAAAGCTTTCTCGCCGAGACCGAGGCCTACTGGCACACCTGGGTGCGCGACCTCAACATCCCGTTCGACTGGCAGCAGGCGGTGATCCGCGCCGCGATCACGCTGAAGATGTGCAGCTACGAGGATACGGGCGCGGTGCTGGCCGCCCTCACCACCTCGGTGCCCGAGGCGCCCAACACGCCGCGCACCTGGGACTACCGCTTCACCTGGCTGCGCGATGCCTTCTTCACCGTGACCGCGCTCAATCGCCTGTCGGCGACGCGCACCATGGAAAGCTACGTGCGCTTCATCGTCGACGTCGTCGAAGCCGGCAGCTCGCGCGGCGAGGTCGCTGCCATCGCGCCATTGTTCCCGATCGCACCGGGCACCGACACGACCGAGCGCCTGATCGACACCTTGCCGGGCTATCGCGGCTTCGGTCCGGTGCGCGTCGGCAACGCAGCCGTCACACGGCGTCAGAACGACACCTACGGTTCCATGGTGCTGACGTCGGCGCAGATGTTCTGGGACGAGCGCCTGCCGCGGCAGGGCGATCTCGAACTCTATCGCCAGCTCTGCGTGGTGGGGAACGAGGCGCAGCGTACGGCGTTGACCCCCGATGCAGGGCTTTGGGAGTACCGGGAGCGCGAGGAAGTGCACACCTTTTCCGCAGCGATGTGCTGGGCCGCGCAGCACAGGCTCGGCATGATCGCCAAGCGGGTCGGGGTGGATTCCGAATCACGCGAATGGCTGGCGCGCGCCGGCGTGCTGCGCCAGGAGGTGCTGCAGCGCGGCACCACCCAGGAGGGCTGGATCTCGGGCGTGCTCGATCGCGACATGCTCGACGCCTCGTGCCTGGTGCTGCCGGAGATCGGGTTGCTCGGCTCCGACGATCCGCGCTTCCACGCCACCCTCGACGTCGCCGCCAAGCGGCTGATGAAGAACGGCTTCATGATGCGCTACAGCGAGGCCGACGATTTCGGCAAGCCGTCCAATGCCTTCCTGCTCTGCACCTTCTGGTACATCGATGCGCTGGCCAGCGTCGGCCGCCGGCCGGAGGCCCTCGAACTCTTCAATAACCTGCTCGCGCGGCGCAACCATGTCGGGCTACTATCGGAGGATATCGATCCGAAGACCGGCGAGCTGTGGGGCAACTTTCCGCAAACCTACTCGCAGGTCGGGCTGATCCTGTCGGCCATGCGTCTGTCGCGAAGCTGGGAGGAGGGGCTATGGCACGCATCGTGATCGTCTCGAACCGAGTCCCGATTCCCAAGTCCCGTGTGCCTGCCGCGGGCGGTCTCACCGTGGCGCTGCGCGACCTGCTCATCCCGGGCTCGATGTGGTTCGGTTGGAGCGGGCGGCTGGCGCCCGATCCCTCGCTGCAGCCCGCCCTGGTCGAGGCGCGCGGCGTCACCTACGCCACGGTCGATCTCTCGGCCGAGGCCCATCGTGCCTTCTATGTCGGCTTCGCCAACGGCGCGCTGTGGCCGTTGCTGCATTTCCGGCTGGGCCTGATGCATTACCGCCGCGAGGACTATCTCGGCTATCTCGCCGTCAACCAGACCTTCGCCACGGCGCTCGGACAGGTGCTGCAGCCCGACGACACGGTATGGGCGCATGACTATCACCTGCTGCCGCTTGGCCGCATGCTGCGCCAGCAGGGCTTCAACGGCCCGCTGGGCTTCTTCCTGCACGTGCCGTTCGTGCCGCCCTCGATGCTCGAGGCGATCCCTGTCGCGCGCGAGATGGTGGCCGATCTCTGCGCCTACGACGTCGTCGGCTTCCAGACCGAGGAGCATGCCCGCGACTTCCGCGATTGCGCGCAGCGCCTGCTGGGCGCCATGGTCGACGGCGAATGGGTGCGGCTGAACGGCCGGCGCGTGCGCGCCTTCGCCGATCCGATCGGCATCGACGCCCAGGCCTTCGCCGAGGAGGCCGAGCGCTCCGCCAACGACAAGCTGGTCCAGCGCGTGACCGGGAGCCTGGTCGGCCGCCTGCTCGCCGTCGGCGTCGACCGCATGGACTATTCCAAGGGCCTGCCCAACCGCTTCGAGGCCTACGGCCGCCTGCTCGAGCGCTATCCCGAGCACCGCCGCCGCATCCACTTCCTGCAGATCTGCCCGCGCTCGCGCGAGGAGGTCGACGAATATCGCCGCCTGCGGGCCGAGCTCGACCGGCTGACCGGCCGCATCAACGGCCGCTTCTCGGAGTTCGACTGGACGCCGCTGCGCTATTCGACGCGGCCGGCGCCGCGCGCGACCCTGGCCGGCCTCTACCGCATCAGCCGCATCGGCGTGGTGACGCCGCTGCGCGACGGCATGAACCTGGTGGCCAAGGAGTTCGTCGCCGCCCAGCCCGACGACGACCCGGGCGTGCTGGTGCTGTCGAAGTTCGCCGGCGCCGCCCACGAGCTCACCGAGGCGCTGATCGTCAATCCCTTCGATCCCGACGCCATCGCCGACGCCATGCACGCGGCGCTGAACATGCCGCTGGCCGAGCGCCTCGAGCGCCATGTCGCGCTCAAGGCCAAGGTCTTCCGCACCACCGCCAGCGCCTATTGCGAGCGCTTCCTCGATGCGCTGCAGTCGCCGCCCAAGGCATTGCGCGCGGCCTGACGGCCACCACCGACGGTCGCTCGCGGGCCGGCTATTCCCAGCGCGCCGGCGAAGTGCCAAGCGGCTCGGGCGGCTTGGCGAAGAAGGGCGGCGTTTCGCTGAGCTGCACCACCGGCTTGAGATGCCGCAGATGGCCGAACAGGCCGTCGCTCTCCATCAGGTAGCGCGCAAGGTCGGCCTCCGGCAGCTCGGCCA
>DATGZZ010000710.1:0-5050 GCA_035296945.1 Reyranella sp. | reverse complement strand
CGCTGCTCGACCTCGAAGCCAACCAGCGCCTTGGCGCGCACTTCCAGGCGCGCCGGTGCGGCCGGCAGCGGCCTGCCCAGCACTTCGGACAGTTCGAGGGCGGCGCGACGCATCTCGGGATCGGCGGTCACGGCAGCCTCGATGCGGGCCGCCGCCGTTTCCGACAAGCGGCCTTCCAGCCAAGCGGCAAAGTCGAGGTCCGACACGGTCCCGGACGCGACGCCACGGTCGGTGGCAAGCCTCTGCCACAGCTCCCGGTCGCTCTGGGTGGGACGTTCCGTACTCATTGCGCTCTCCTGCTGCAGGTTACGTCAGAAACCCCTCGGGCATCCCCTGCTAAAGGGCTTCCTATCGGGGTTCCTCCTGGAAATGGGCTCGCAACCGCAGCAACGCCTTATGATGCGTGCTGCGAACGGTTTGGGCGTCGATCTTGAGAAGTTGGGCGACTTCCGACACGTCCTTCTCCTCGTCGTACAGGCATTTCAGGACAAGCATCTGGCGCTCGGTCAGAAGTCCTTGAGGAATCTTGAGTTTTTCCACATGCCGGTCTTCGACCCCCAGGCTGGCCTCGGGCACGTCGTCGAGCGGCGTGGTGGCCTGGCGCCGGCGACGGGCGTGATCCACGGCGGCCGAGCGGGAGACCACGGCGAGCCAGGTCGACAGCCCGGCGCGGGCCGGATCATAGGTTTTCAACAGCCGATAGTCATTGGCGCACAGCCGGACGAACACGTCTTGGGCGGCGTCCATCACATCCTCTTCGCTCAGCCGGTATGAAGCGAGCGTTCGGCGCACGACGGCATTGATCAGAGGCGCGGCCGCGGTGACGAAGCTGTCCCATGCACGCTTGTTGCCCGTCACGAGCGTCCGCAGGTCGATCTGGTTGAGTTCCGTCACGCCCGCGTTTCTTTCTCGGCCCGTCCGCCCTGCAGTGTAACAGGGTTTGTGGCGAAATCAGGCCCCGCTACAGTCGGTCGGCATTGTGGGGAGTATCGATGAGCGAGTCGCTGACCAATCAGTGGAAAGTCACCAAGCAGGCGGTGCGCGGCAAGGGCGTCGTGGTGGCGCAGAACAGCCGCGCCGCCCAGGCCGGTGCCGAGATCCTGCGCAAGGGCGGCAACGCCATCGATGCTGCCGTCGCCACCGGCATGGCGATCGGCGCGCTCGAGCCGTGGATGAGCGGCATCGGCGGCGTGGGCTTCATGACCATTTTCAGCGCCAAGGAGCAGCGGGCCTGGACGATCGACTACGGCCCGATCTCGGCCAGGAAGCTCGACCCCGCGACCTACAAGATCGTCGGCCCCGGCCCGGCCAATCCCTTCGCCTGGCCCGACATCCTCGAGCAGAGGAACGAGGTCGGCTATCACTCGATCGCCGTCCCCGGCATGGTCGCCGGCCTCGCCAAGGCGCTCGACCGCTTCGGCACACTGAAGTGGCAGGACGTGATGGCGCCGGGCACAGCCCTCGCCAAGCGTGGCATGGAGCTCGACTGGTACATGCAGGTCATGCTCGCACAGGGCGCGCGCGACCTCGCCAAGTTCCCCGCCTCGCGCGCCGCCTACCTGTGCGATGACGGCCGCGTGCCGATGATCGACTGGCAGGCCAACGTCCGCTACCTCAAGCTCGGCAATCTCGGCGAGACCTATCAGCGGCTGAGCGACGGCGGTCCGCGCGAATACTACGAAGGCAGCCTGGCGCGCGACATCGCCGCCGACCTGCAGGCCGGCGGTTCCGCCATTTCCTACGAGGATCTTGCCTCCTATGAGGCGCGCATCGTCGAGCCGCTGTCGTTCCAGCACGGCGACGCCACCATCAATGTCGCGGGCGGCCTTACCGCCGGGCCGACACTGCGTCGCACGATCGAGCTTGCGGGCGCGAAGACCAAGGGCCGCGGCGCACCCGATGCCGGCTTCTTCGTTGCCATCGCCCAGGGCATGCACCAGGCCTACGACGAGCGGCTGAAGACCATGGGCGACAAGCCCACCAACACCTGCACCACGCACTTCTGCGCCGCCGATTCCGAAGGCAACATGGTGGCGCTGACCCAGACCCTGATGTCGCTGTTCGGCTCGTCGGTGATGCTGCCCAAGACCGGCATCACCATGAACAACGGCATGCTGTGGTTCGACCCCGAGCCCAACCGGCCCAACTCGATCGCGCCGGGCAAGCGGCCGTTGTGCAACATCTGCCCGGTGGTCGTGACCAAGGACGGCAAGCCGTGGTTCTGCATCGGCGCCTCGGGCGGCCGGCGGATCGTGCCGGCGGTGACCCAGCTGTCGCTGATGCTGATCGACCGCGGGCTCGATGTGGAGACCGCTTTCCATCATCCGCGCATCGACGTGTCGGGTGTGGGCCCGATCCGGGTCAACCGCGACCTGCCCGATGCCGTGAAGAAGGCGATTGCCGCCCGCCTGCCGATCGTCGAAGTTGGCAATCCAGTCTCGCCCCTGGGCTTTGCCAACCCGTCGTGCATCGTGCGCGACCCTTCTAGCGGAGAGCTGACCGGCATGAACGAGGTGATGTCGCCATGGGCTGGCGGCGCAGCGCAGTAGCCGCGCTGGCGGCATTCGCGGCGTTGCCCGCGGCGGCGCAGGACCTGCGCCTGCCCGTGCTGGTGCCGCTGACCGGCTTCGTGGCGCTGGAAGGCACCAGCCAGAGGAACGGCGCCTTGCTGGCGGCGAGCCAGCTCAAGGACGTCGCGCTGAAGCCCGACGTGCTCGACGCGCAGGCCACGCCGGAAGCCGCCGTCACCGCCTGGGAGCGCGTCATGGGCGGCGCCTCTTCGCCTGCCGTCGTGGGCCCGATCCTCGGCACGCAGATGCTGGCGCTGCTGCCGCTCGCCCAGGAGCGCGGCGTGCCGCTGCTCACGATCTCGGGGACAGCGCGGCTGGGCGAGCTGGGCAACCCCTGGTTCTTCCGCTTCTTCCCCAGCGACGCCACGGTGAAGGTGGCGCATGCGCGCTATGTCGTGGAGAAGCTTTCAGCCAAGCGGCCGGCCGTGATCTATCAAAGCACCGCGTACGGCCAGTCGGGCCGCGAGCAACTCGCCAAGACCCTGACCGACCTCAAGGCGCCGCCGGTGCTGGAAGAAAGCATTGCGCCCACCGTCAACGACCTCTCGCCGGCGCTGCTGCGCGCCAAGAACGCCAATGCCGACGTGATCGTGCTGCACCTGCATGCCGCCTCGACCGTGCTGGCCGTGCGCCAGGCGCGCCAAGTGTTGCCCAACGTGCCGATCGTCGCCGGCTCGGCCATGCACCAGCCCGCCACGGCGGCGCTGCTCGAGCCCGGCGAGCTGAAAGGCGTTTGCGCGGAGACTGCAGCATCGCCGATCTCGGCCACCTCGGGGCCGCTGCGCGCCTTCCTCGAGGCCTATCGCGCCACCTACAAGAGCGAGCCCGACGCCTTCGCCGCCGCCCAGTTCGATGCAGTGGGCATGCTGGGACAGAGCATCGCCGAGCTGCGCAAGGCCGGACAGCCGGTCACGCCCAAGGCGGTGCGCGATCGACTGGCGAGCGACACCTATCACGGCGTCGTGACGACCTATCGGTCGGACGGCAAAGGCAACATGGCCCACGAGGCCGAAATCGTGTGTTTTGACGGCACGGACCGCATTCCCAAGCCGGCCGCGCGCTACGCGATACCGCCGCGCTCCTGATTGTAACCTTTGGGTGACTGCGCCGTTGTATTTCGGTGGCAGTTCGCCCACGAGGAGTAGACCATGCGTTCAGCCCGCGTACTGGGCGTCCTGCTGGCCCTGTGTGCCAGCCTTCCGGCCGATGCCCGGGAATTCCGTTCCTCCGACGTCTATCCCTTCGACTACCCCACGGTCCAAGCCGTCGTGCAGGTCGACAAGCTGATGCGGGAGCGGAGCGGCGGCAAGCTCGGCATCACGGTGCTGGGCTACGACGATCGCGATTCGGAGAGCTACACCGCGGCCCAGGTACGCAACGGCCAGCTCGACATGGCGCGGCTCAATCTTGCCGTCTTGAACAACCTCGCACCGTCGACCGCGATATTCTCGCTCCCCTATCTCTTCAAGTCGAAGGAGCACGCGCGGCGCATCCTCGACGGGCCGATCGGCGAGGAGATCCTCGCCGACCTGGAAAGCCATGGCCTGGTCGGGCTCGCCTTCTACGACGGCGGGCCGCGGCACTTCTACAGCGTCAAGCAGGCGATACGGACGCCGGCCGACTTGAAGGGCTTGAAGGTACGCGTCCAGCAAGCCGACATCTGGACGAGCGTGCTGCGCACCGTCGGCGCCGAGCCGGTGGTGGCGCCCGCCGATCGCGTCTATCTCAAGCTGCAATCCGGCGTGATCGATGCGTCCGAGCAGAACTGGCCGTCCTATGTGACGTTGCGCCACTATCACGTCGCCCCCTATCTCAGCCTGACCGGGCACTCGATGACCCCGGCCGTGCTGGTCTTCTCCAAGCGCGTCTGGGACACGCTGTCCGCCGGCGAGCAGACGGTCATCCGCGACGCCGCCCGCGATTCCGTTCCGATCATGCGCCGGCTGTGGGACGACTACGAGGTCGCCGCCGAGCGGACGGCCGAGAAGGCGGGAGCCAAGATCGTGCGCGATGTCGATCGCAAGGCGTTCGCCGACCAGCTCGTCGCGCTCTACCCGTCGATCATCGAGGATCCCCGGCTGCGCTCGCTGGTGCGCCGCATCCAGGCCGACCAGCCGCTCGAGCTGCAGTCCGAACGGCCGAAGGATTAATCCTCTGCTGCCTCTCATCCTCCTCCCCCGTCTTACGGGGGAGGCCGGGAGGGGGAGAGCAGCACAGACTGTCTTGGAATTTGCAGATCTTAAATTGCCCGCACCGCGACTGCGGCTCGCCCCCTCCCTACCCTCCCCCGTGAGACGGGGGAGGAATCATATCGCGACGCGCGCGGCCGGCAGCGCCAGGCCCGCGACGTCGACGCGGGTGCGGAAGATGCTGCCGCAGTTCTCATGCGGGCCGCCGCGCGAGCCGGTGACGATGTAGAGATCGCAGAGGTCATCGCCGCCGAAGCACAGGCTGGTGACCATTGGCAGCGGCACCGCGAT
>DATGZZ010000709.1:0-9177 GCA_035296945.1 Reyranella sp. | reverse complement strand
GCACCCGCGAGCGCGCCATCCTGGCCGGCGACAACTCGGCCCAGCTTCGCCTCACCCTGCTGCAGAGTCTGGGCGGCGTGCAGCGCGGCGATCGCATCATCACCTCGGGCCATGGCGGCAGCTTCCCGGTCGGCATCCCGGTCGGCGAGGTGGTCGAGACCAGCGAGGGTCACGTGCGCGTGCGGCCGTTCGCCGACTTCTCGCGGCTGGAGTTCGTGCGCGTCGTCGACTACGGCGTGACCGGCCTGGTGAGCGGCGGCCACAATACCCCGTCGACGCCGTCGGGAGTGGCCGGCCAGAGGGTGCGATGAAGGCGGATGGCCTGCTCGCCGTGCTCGACCGCTGGGGCCGCGCGGCGCTGCCCGGTGCCGTCCTGCTGTTCTTCGTCGTGCTGACCCTGGCGCCGCTGCGCGCGCCTTACCTCTCCGATGCCTTGCCGCTTCTGCCGGCGCTGGTCGTCTTCCAGTTCAGCCTGGCGACGCCCGAGCGCCTACCGGGCCCGCTGCTCCTCACCATGGGCATCCTGCTCGACCTGCTGCTGGGCGGGCCGGGCGCGCCGGTGGGCGTGAGCGCGCTGGGCTTCGTGCTGATCCGCGCCTCCGTGCTCGCCAACCGGCGCTATCTCGTGGGCGTACCCTTTCTGTTTCAGTGGTTCGGCTTCTGCCTGCTGGCGCTGGGCTTCGTGACCCTGGTCTGGGGCTTCACAGCGCTGTGGACCTGGACGGCCATCGACCCGGTGCCGGCCTTGATCCAGTATGTCGTCGTGGTCGTGATCTATCCGCTGATCGCCCCCTTGCTCGCCCGTGTGCGCGCGCGCGATCCGCTGAACGTGCCCGAGCCGTCGCGCGGCACGGCTCGTCCGGGCGAGACCACGTCATGATGCGTTACCGCAAGGGCGACGGCGAGCGTTCGAGCCTGTTCACGCGCCGCTCGCTGCTGCTGGGCGGCGCGCAGGCCGTGCTGCTGTCGGCATTGGCCGGCCGGCTCTACCAGCTCCAGGTGATCGAGACCCAGCGCTTCGCCACGCTCGCCGAAGAGAACCGCATCAACCTCCGCCTTCTGCCGCCGTCGCGCGGGCTGATCCTCGATCGCACTGGCCAGCCGCTCGCCGTCAACCGCAACAACTTCCGCGCCATGGCGACCTCCGATCGCGGCCGCGGCGTCGATGTGCTGGTCGAGCGCCTCGACCAGATCTTCAGCCTGGGCGAGACCGAGAAGGTGCGCCTGCTGCGCGACCTGCGCCGCAGCCGCAACGCCCAGCCGGTCGTGGTGCGCGAGAATCTCGGCTGGGAGGAGGTGGCGCGGCTGGAGTTCAACGCGCCCGACCTGCCCGGCGTGTTCATCGATCTCGGCCAGACGCGGGACTATCCCGAAGGCGATCTGATGAGCCACATCATCGGCTATACAGGCCGCGTCGCCGACGAGGACCTGGCCGGCCGCGACGATCCCGTGCTGCAGCTCGCCACCATGCGCTTCGGCAAGAAGGGCATGGAGCGCGCGCTCGAGGACAGCATCCGCGGCCGCGCTGGCGCCGTGCAGGTCGAGGTCAACGCCGTCGGCCGCGTCGTGCGCGAGCTAGACCGCACCGAGGGCCAGCCCGGTTCCAACGCGCTGCTCACCATCGATCTGGAGCTGCAGCGCTTCGTCGCCGAGCGCGTGAAGGAGCATCAGAGCGGATCGGTCGTGGTGATGGACGTCATCACCGGCGACGTCCTGGCCATGGTGTCGACGCCGGGCTTCGATCCCAACACTTTCGCCCGCGGCATCACCCAGGCCGAATGGCGCGACCTGCTCGACAGCCAGGAGCGACCGCTGCACAACAAGTCGATCGCCGGCGTCTATCCGCCGGGCTCGACCTACAAGATGGTGACGGCGCTGGCGGCGCTGGAATCCAAGGCGATCGAGCCGTGGACGCGGCTGCCCTGCATGGGCCATCTCGAGCTCGGCAACATCAAGTTCCATTGCTGGCTGAAGGGTGGTCACGGCTCGACCAACGTGGTCGAGGCGATCGCCCAGTCCTGTGACTGCTTCTTCTACGAGGCCGCGCGCAAGGCCGGCATCGACCGTATCGCCGATGTCGGTGCCCGGCTGGGCTTCGGCCGCATCAGCGAGCTCGGCCTGCCCGGAGAATCGGCCGGCATCCAGCCCAGCCGCGCGTGGAAGCAGGAGAAGCTCGGCAAGCCCTGGCAGCACGGCGACACCTTCAATCTGGGCATCGGCCAGGGATTCATGAATGCCACGCCGCTCCAGCTCGCCATCATGACGGCCCGCATCGCCAACGGCGGCTACGAGGTGCAGCCCAACCTGCTGCTCGCCTCGGCGACGCCGCGCGAGGAGCTGGCGCCGCCCAAGCCGCGCGACAAGCCCGCGGCGCCCTCGCTGCGCTTCAATCCGCAGCACATGGCCCTGATCCGCGAGGGCATGATCCAGGTCGTGGCGGGCGGCACCGCCAACCACCTGCGCCTCGACGCCAAGGGCAAGCTGGTCGAGCCTCAGTTCAAGTTCGCCGGCAAGACCGGCACCGCCCAGGTCAAGCGCATCACCGAGCGCGAGCGCGACATGGGCATCACCCAGGACCAGTTGCCCTGGCACCTGCGCCACCATGCGCTGTTCGTCTGTTTCGGGCCGGTCGACAATCCGCGCTACGCCTGCGCCGTCATCATCGAGCACGGCAAGGCGGGCGGTGCCACGGCGGGCCCGATCGGCCGCGACGTGCTGATCGAGGTGATGAAGCGCGACCCGTCGCGCCGCACCGACGGCTTCCGCAAGATGGCGTCGCGCTGAGGATTTCGCGATGAGTTTGGCGCTCGACGCACCCGCACCGATCGGCTTCGGCGAGAAGATCTGGCGCATCAACTGGGGCCTGGTGCTGGTCCTGACGGCGATCGCGGGGATCGGCGTGCTGGCGCTCTACTCGGCGGCAGGCGGCCGCTTCGAGCCGTGGGCGGCCCGGCATGCCGTGCGCTACGGCGCGGCCTTCGGCCTGATGCTGGTGGTGGCGCTGATCCATCCCAAGATCTGGCTGACGCTCGCCTGGCCGATCTATGTCGTCTCCATGCTGCTGCTGGTGGCGGTCGACGTGGTCGGCAAGATCGGCATGGGTGCGCAGCGCTGGCTGGTGATCGGGCCGATGCAGATCCAGCCGTCGGAGATCGCCAAGGTGGCGGTGATCCTGGTGCTGGCGCGCTATTACCACGGCCTGCGCAAGGAGGACGCGTCGAAGTTCCTCTATACCCTGCCGCCGCTCGCTGTGATCCTGGCACCCGTGGCGCTGGTCATGGTGCAGCCCGACCTTGGCACCGCGATGATGGTGCTGCTGGGCGGCGGCGCGCTGCTGTTCGTGGCCGGTGTCCGGCTCTGGATGTTTTTAGCCGCCGGCATTGCCGCCGTCGGCTGCCTGCCGATCGCCTGGTCGTTCATGCACGAATACCAGCGCAAGCGCGTGCTCACCTTCCTCGACCCCGACCGCGATCCGCTGGGCGCCGGCTACCACATCACCCAGTCCAAGATCGCCATCGGCTCGGGCGGCCTGTTCGGCAAGGGGTTCCTGAAGGGCACGCAATCCTCGCTGAACTTCCTGCCCGAGAAGCAGACCGACTTCATCTTCACCACCTTCGTCGAGGAATGGGGCATGGCGGGTGCGCTGGTCCTGCTCGCCCTGTTCGCGCTGGTGCTGGTCTGGGGCTTCTCGATCGCCTTGCGCAGCCAGCACCATTTCGGCCGCCTGGTGGCGCTCGGTGTCACCGCCATGATGTTCCTCTACGTCTTCATCAACACCGCCATGGTGATGGGCGTTCTGCCGGTGGTCGGCGTGCCGCTGCCGCTGGTCAGCAATGGCGGCACCGCCATGGTTTCGGTGATGTTTGCCTGCGGCCTGCTGATAGGGGTCAACGTCTATCGCGATGCGCAATTGCCGCGCGCCCGATAGGTCGCAGGCAGGCGTATTTGCGCGACTCGACAAGGGATAACCTGCTTGCTATAGCCGCGCCCTCCCGGCATTGGGCGCATAGCTCAGTTGGTAGAGCAGCTGACTCTTAATCAGCGGGTCCCAGGTTCGAGCCCTGGTGCGCCCACCAATGCTGGAGATGCAACGAGCCCCGCGACGCGGGGCTTTTTGCTACGGTCTTCCAACTCTTGGGGGAGATCGTGATGCGGTTTGTGCTGCTTCTTCTTGCCTTTTTGGGCCTCGCTGCGGCGGCACGCGCGCAATCGCCAGTCTCCTTCGCCTTCGTCCTGTGGGGCGAGGGCGCCGACGGCCAACCAGTGGCAATGGCGCGCGCCGTCGTCGAGCGTGCGACGCGCTGTCCAGTGCTGCAGCGGGCGTCGGGAGCTTGGCAGGAGATGACGCCGCGGCAACGGCCGCCGGGTGGCCACTTCCGCGACGTGCTGGTCTGCGAGACGCTTTATCCGTTCAATGAAGCCGCGGTCGTGCTGGTCGGTGACCGGCGCCTAGAGCTGCCGGTCGTGACGGCCACGACGCCGCGCCGCGTGCTGCTGATGGGCGACAGCGGCTGCCGCGGCGAGGCCATCCGCAAGCCGCAGCCCTGTACCGGCGACGGCTTCACAAAGGTCTGGCCGTTCGGCGTCATCGCCGAGGACGAGAAGCGCCTGGCCGCCGACCTGATCATCCATGTCGGCGATTACAATTACCGCAACACGCCGCGCAGCATGACCCTGTCGCCACGCGCCACCGGCTATGCCCGGCCGATCTCGGTCAAGGTCTACGACACCGGTGACCTCGACGACGAGGACGACATGCCCGAAGAGCCGATCGGCCAGGCCTACTGGAGCCAGAACATGCAGGGTAGCCCGATCCCCGATGTCTGGCCGGCCTGGCGCGAGGATTTCTTCATGCCGGCGACGCACCTGATGACGACCGCGCCCTGGCTGTTCGTGCGCGGCAACCACGAGCTCTGCAGCCGCGCCGGGCCGGGCTGGTTCTACCTGCTCGATCCGGGGTCGGCGCTGCTGGGCGGTGCGCGCAACCAGGAGCATTGTCCGCCGCAGACGCCTGCCGGCTGGCGGCCCGGTGCTTGGCCCCAGGCCCAGCCATTCGACGGTCAGCCGTTTCCCGTCCGCATCTCGCCGCCGATGCGGCTGAAGCTGGGCGACCTCGACATCATCTCCATCGATTCGGCCAACGCCGGCGACGTCTATGTCTACAACGTCGATGCCTACATCGAGCAGTTCCGCCACGTCGCCGATATCCTGGGCGAGCGGCGGCCGACCTGGCTGGTCACCCATCGGCCGTTCTGGGGTGTGGTGAAGAAGATCCATGACGGCCCGACCGGCCACAGCGAGCCCTACGGCTTCATCAACCTCACGGAGCAGCAGGCGCTGGCGCAGGTCTTTCCCAACGGCCTGCCGGCGAACGTCTCGGCGATCATGTCGGGGCATATGCATCGCTTCCAGGCGATCGGCTTCGGCGACAAGCGCCCGCCGCAACTCATCGTCGGTACCGCCGGCATCGTGCTGTCCCACACCCATCCGACGCCGCCGTCGCCCGACGACAGGCAGGCGATCCGCGTGCCGCGGCTCGACGGCGTCGACGCCGCGGTCGTGGGCCTGTCGGATTTCGGCGCCATGGTGATCGAGCCCGGCAAGGCGGGCGCCTGGACCGGCGCCATGGTCTCGGAGACCGGCCGCATCCTCGCGACCTGCGATTCGGCGTGGCCGCGTCAGGATCGGCGCCGGTCAGTATGCCGATTGCAGTGACGAGCCGCGCACGATGCCGGTCTGCGTGTTGGCGATCGGCTTGATCGTGCCGCCGGCGTAGGTGTAGCCCAGCAGGCGATCGGGAACGGCATATTCCTTCGGTGCCAGTGCGCCCGTGTCGGCGCAGGAAGCGACCAGAAGCACGACAAGCAACGCCAAGCGACGCATCGCAACACTCCTGTTCAGGCTCGGCCGGCCTCGGCCTCGCGCTGATAGTACAGAAGGTCGAGCTCGGGAGCCGTCTTGCCCAGGCTCGTCAGGATCATATGTGCGTGACCGCGATGGTGGGTCTGGTGGTTGAACCAGTGGTCGAGCGCGGGCGACAGCTTCTGGATGAACTCTTCCGGCGTCGAGACCCGGCGGTAACGGATCACGCCGGCCAGCCGCGCCTCGTCGAGACTGTCGATGTAGGCAACGATGCGCCGGTCCTCGGCCTCGCGCGCCGCCCGGAGGTCGGCCAGGCGCTCGTGCACGATGGCGTCGAGCCGATCCGGCGCCTCACCCTCGCCGGTGAAGCGCTTCATCCAGATGCGATCGGTGGCGAGCAGATGGTTCAGCGTGCCGTGCATCGACTTGAAGAACGCGCCCTTGTCGGCCCGATACTCGCCATCGGACAGGAGCGCGGCGGCGTCGTAGAGCCGGCGGTTCGCCCAGGCATTGTAGCCGGCGAAGGTGACGTAGTGGTCTTTCATGCCGGCATTGTGGACCGGCGCCGGCCGACATCAAGATTGACCGGTCCATTCAACCATCAGCCGCGATAGGTGCGCCGGCCGCTGTCACGCAGCCACAACCGCACGAGGTGGCGTTTGCGCTCGGGCTCCGGGTGATCGACGAAGTCGGTCCGGGCATGGCCGGTGGCGCGGTTGTTGACGTACTGGATCTGGCCCGGAGCGAAGTCGAGCTCGACCTGGAGCTCGGGTCGATCGAACACCGACTGCACGGCGGCAAGGGCGGCCGCCGTCTGGTTGTCCATGCGCTCGCCGCGCAATTCATAGCCGGCGAAGATCTCGGACAGCGCGAGCCGGGCCTTCACCGTGCCGTCGGCGGCGCGCTCGAAGATCGGCGCGGCGAAGGTCGTGGGTTCGTCGGGCGCGTGCTCGGCGTGGCGGTCGTACCAGAACGGCTGATAGAGCCGGTCCATCAGCTCGGGGAACCGCTCCTGCAGCGCCCGGTGCACCGTGGCGACGCTCATCACCTGGCTGACACCGCCCTTCTTGGCCGGATGCAGGCAGAGGAGGCAGACATAGTCGGGGGGCGAGTCGTTGTAGGAATTGTCGTTGTGGAAGCGCAGGTCGACGTTGGTCACGGTCGGCCGGATGCCCGAGCCGGGCTTCAGCTTGGCGCCGGTGTCGCGCACGTCGAAGAACATCTGGCCGTTTAGCTTCTGCGCCACCGGCCGGGAGAGCAGGCTCGACAGCAGCCAGTAGAGCTGGATCGCCTCATCGCGACTGATCTCGGCCATCGGCAGGCGGTCGAGCACGGCGAACATCGGCCCATCCTGCGTCAGGCGCCGCACCTCGGCCATGGTCGCGCGGCAGGCGTCGAGCGCGAAGTCGGTGGGGTCGAGCAGGAAGGTCGGCAGCGGGGCGCTTCTCAGCTCCGCCAGCACCGCGCGCAGCTCGGCAAGCGCGGCCACAGGCAGGGGCACCGTCCAGGCGGCCGGCTCGATCGTGTCGCGCGTCCAGGCTTGCGTGGCAGCCATCGAAATCACCGTTCCTCCCCGGCAATCAGGCCATAGAGCATGACGCTATGCCACGTGCCGTTCACCGACCAGCGATCGCGGATCGGGCCTCCCTCCAGGCGGAACCCCAGCCGCTTGGCGAGCGCAACCGATGGCTTGTTGGCCCGCTCGATCAGCGCCTCGACCTTGTGCACGCCGAGATCGTCGAACAGGTGACGCAGCAGAGCTTGGCCGGCCTCGGTCATATAACCCTTGCCCTGGTGCTGCGGCAGGATCAGCCAGCCGACATCGACGCGCTTTTCGCGCAGATTGCGGTGGTGATAGTTGATCATGCCGATCACCTTGCGGCTCTTGCTCTCCTCGACCGCCCATATCACGTATTGACGTGGGCGGTAGACGAGATGCCAGCGCATCGTACGGCGTGTGGCGCCGAGATTGGCGCTGGGCGGCGTGCTCCAATAGCGGAGATTGTCGGCGTCGGCGTAGAGCGCGTGCATGGCTTCGATGTCACTGGTGCGGAAGGCGCGCAACCGCAACCTTTTGGTGGCGAAGGTCGGTTGTTTCTTCGGAAGTCGGGCCATTTGCTAAGTTAAGCGTGGAGACAGTGCATGACCAAGCGAATCGGCATCCTGACCAGCGGCGGCGATTGCGGCGGCCTCAACGCCGCCATTCGCGCCGTGGCGTTGCGTGCCCATCATGGGTACGGCTGGACGACGGTGGGCTTGCGCTCCGGCACGCTCGGTCTGCTGGAGCGGCCGGTCGAGGCTGTCGAGCTCGATCCCGCACGCCTCGATGCGGCATTGGCGCGCCAGGGCGGAACCTTCCTCGGCAGCACCAACCGCGGCGATCCCTTCGCCTTTCCCATGCCCGAGGGTGGCAAGAAGGATCGTTCCGGCGAGATGATCTCGGGCCTAAAGGGGCTCGCACTCGATGGGTTGATCGGCATCGGCGGCGACGGCAGCCTCGACATCCTGCGCCGCCTGCTGATGCCGACCGGGCTCGCCTTCATCGGGGTCCCCAAGACCATCGACAACGACGTCGCCAACACCGAGCGCGCCATCGGCTACTCGACGGCGGTCGCCATCGCCACCGAGGCTCTCGATCGGCTGCAGCCGACCGGCCTTAGCCACGAGCGCGTCATGGTGCTGGAGGTGATGGGCCGCGACGCCGGCCACATCGCCATCGCCGCCGCCATCGCCGGCGGCGCCGACGTGGTGCTGATTCCCGAGGTGCGCTGGCATCTGAAGCATGTGGTGGCGCACATCGCCAAGCTGCGCGCCGTCGGCCACACATCGGCGCTCGTCGTAGTCGCCGAGGCGGCGGGGCATTCGGACGAGGCAGCCGATGCCGACAGCGAGGCGCCCTATCATGGCGTCGGCGAATGGCTGGCGCGGCGGCTCAGCAAGGCAACAGGTGCGGAAGCCCGCGCCACGGTGTTGGGCCATGTCCAGCGCGGCGCCATGCCGACGGCCGAGGATCGCCTGCTTGCCTCGGCGCTGGGCGTGCGTGCCGTCGATCTGCTGGCCGAAGGCAAGGCCGACCGAATGGTGGCGTGGTGGAACCGCCAGGTGATCGACGTGCCGCTTGAAAAGGTGGTCGGCCGCGGCGCGCGCACCGTCGACCGTGACGGCGCCCTGATACGCACGGCGCGGGCGCTGGGGATTTGTCTGGGCGACAAGGCTTAGCCGTCATCCTGAGCGCAGCGAAGGGTCTCGGGACCACGATCGATTCTCGCGATCCCGAGATCCTTCCGTCGCTTGAAGCTCCATCAGGATGACTTT
>DATGZZ010000708.1:0-7042 GCA_035296945.1 Reyranella sp. | reverse complement strand
TAACGCTTCCCAAACACGAACCCACCGCCGGACGCGTCGAGCGTCACGCCGGAGATGAAACTGGCTTCCTCCGACAGAAGCCAGACGATCGCGTTGGCGATCTCCTGGGCCTGGCCGACGCGGCCCATGGCGATGGTCGATTCGATGGCCGACCGGACCTCGCGGTCGGCCAGCGTCTTTTCGGTCATCTCGGTCTCGATCATGCCCGGCCGCAGTGAAACGGCGCGGATGCCTTCGAGGGCCACGTCCTTGGCAAAGCCCATGGTGAAGGAGTCGACGGCGGCCTTGCTTGCGGCATAGGCCGAGGCGCCCGGCCGGCCGCCGATGGTGCCGGCCATCGACGAGACGTTGACCACGACACCACCCTTGCCGCCACGCTTGGTCGCCATCCGGCGCGCTGCCTCGCGGCAGCACAGCATCAGGCCGACCGTGTTCACGGTGAACAGCCGTTCCAGGGCGGCCGCGTCGAAATCCGCCACGCGTGAATTGAGGCCGATGCCGGCGCTGTTCACCAAGTGAGTGACCGGGCCGAGTGCTTTCTCGGCAGCATCGAACAGGCTCACGATATCCGCCTCGCGCGAGACGTCGGCTGGCAAGGCGACCGCCTGGCCGCCGTTGGCGGTGATGTCGGCCACGACCTTCTTCGCCTGCGCGTCGCGCGAGCGGTAGTTGATCGCGACCTTGTGGCCGCGCTCGGCGGCGAGTCTCGCCGTCGCTGCGCCGATGCCGCTGGCGCCACCGGTGATCAGCAGGGTCATCCTTTCAACGCTCCTCCGGTCAGACCATGCACGAGGTAGCGCCGGACCAGGAAGGAGAAGATCAGCACCGGCAGCATGATCATGGTGCCGCCGGCGGCGATGCGGCCCCATTCCCAGCCCTCGTAGTTCATGAAGTTCACCACCGCGACCGGCGCGGTCATGGCCTCGGTGCGGGTCAGGATCAGGGCGAAGAAGAAGTCGTTCCAGGCGAACAGGAAGCAGAGGATGGCGGTGGCCGCGAGCCCCGGCCCGGAGAGCGGCAGGATGATGCGATAGAAGCCCTGCCACATGGTGGCGCCGTCGATCCAGGCGGCTTCCTCCAGGGAGCGCGGCAGCTGGTCGTAGAACGGCCGCATCATCCAGATCACCAGCGACAGGTTGAAGGTGAGGTAGATGATGACCAGGCCCGTCAGCGTGTCCAAAAGCTCGATGTGCCGGTAGACCAGGAAGTAGGGGATGGTGAAGGCGATCGGCGGCGCCATGCGGCTGGCCAGGATCCACAGCGTGATCGTGCCGCCGGAGCGGGTCGTCCAGCGCGACAGGGCGTAGGCCGCCGGCACGCCGATCAGGAGCGACAGCACCGTCGAGACCACGCCCACGATCAGGCTGTTGGCAAAGGAGTTGCGGAACTCCGACGTCCACAGCGCCGCGTAGTTGGCCCAGGTCGCCTCGAAGAACAGCCGCGGCGGGAAGCGGAAGATCTCGGCGTTGGTCTTGAACGACATCAGGACCAGCCAGAGGAACGGCGACAGCGCCAACAGGGCGAGCGCAATCGCCAGGGCGTGCATCAGGAAGCGATCGCGCGCGAGCGAGGATTTTTTAGTCAATGCGCGCTCCCCAGCCGACCATGCGCACGATCACCCAGCTCAGCACGATGGTCGCGGCCAGCAGCACCACGGTGATGGCGCTGGAGAAGCCGAGGTAGGAGAAGTTGAAGGCCTGCAGGTAGGAATAGTAGTTCGTGACCTCGGTGAGGTTGCCTGGCCCGCCGTCGGTCAGGATGAAGATCAGCGGGAATGCCTTGATGGAATCGATCAGCCGGAACAGACCGGCGACCAGCAGCACGCCCTGGATGAAGGGCAGCGTGATGAACCAGGTGAGCTGCCAGGGCGAGGCGCCGTCGACCTTGGCGGCGTCCAGAAGCTCCTGGGGCATCATCTGCAGGGCGGCCAGCACCATCAGCATGGTGAAAGGGAACCATTCCCAGGTGTCGGCGATGATGATCGAGGTCAGCGCCCAGTTGGGATCGGTGATCAGCGCCGGCACGTTCCAGCCCAGCGTGCGGAAGAGGCCGTGCATGGGGCTGATGTCGGGCGTGTAGATCACCTTCCAGATGATGGCGACGACGATCGGCGGCAGCACCATGGGGATCAGGAACACCGTGCGCAGCGCCTCCAGTAGCTTCGTGCGCATGTTGAGCAGCAGGGCGAGGCCAAGCCCGATCAGGAGCTGCAGCAGCACCGTCCAGAACGAGAGCTTGATCTGCACCCAGATCGAGTTGTGGAAGCGCGTGTCGGCCCAGAGCTGGTGGTAGCTCTCGAGGGGCTGCGAGAAGTCCCACAGCGTCTCAGGCCGCGTGAGGTTGAGCGGCGTGAAGCTGGTGGCCAGCAGGTAAAGCGACGGCAACAACGTGATGATCGCCAGCACCGCCAGCGACGGCGCCACGCACCAGGCGAAGAAGCGGTGCTGTTGTCTGGCTATCCTTCCCAGCTTCGAACTCCTCTCCCCCGCCAGGGGGAGGGGTTGGGTGAGGGGGCTACGCGAGGAACTCGAGGGAGAGGCGCTCAAGTATCAACCTTGATCCCGGCCTTCTGCAGGTCCTGGATGGCCTCGCCTTGCGCCTGCTTCATCGCGTCGGGTGCGGCCTGCTGCTTGGTGGCGATGCGCTCGATCGCCTTGTTGATCTTGTCGCCGACCTGCGGATAGACCGGCACGGTGCGGTACTTCATGTAGCCGGTCTTGCCGCCGAGCTGCAGCACTTCCAGGAACAGTGCCGCCACGTCCTGGTCGTTCAAGGTCAGCACCTGCTTGAACTCGGGGCTCTTGATCACCGACATGCGGCAGACGCTGGGATAGCCATGGTTCTTCACCACCATGGCGACGGTCTCCTTGGAGAGCGCCCACTTGATGAACTCCCAGGCCGCTTCCTTCTTCTTGGAGCCGGCCGGGATACCGAGCCCATGGCTGTTCGAGCCCGGGAAGTTGCCCTTGGGTCCGGCCGGCATCAGCCCGTAGCGCACGGTCTTCTTGACCACGCTCTCCTCGTGCTTGGCGAGCGGCACCATCCAGGTGATGGCCTGGGTGCGCATGTTGGCACGGCCCGACATCTGCGAGCGCATCGCCTGGTCGTCGGAATAGGACAGGATGCCGTCCGGCCCGTACTTGACCAGGAGGTTCGAGTACCACTCGCCCGACGTCGCGGCAGCCGGCGTGTTCAAGGTCGGCGTGAGGTTGTCCGGCGGATCCTTGAACACCGCGCCGCCCGCGCCCATCAGATAGGGGATCCAGTTCCAGTGGTGCAGCTTGTCGGCGGTGAAGGCCGCGACGTTCTCCTTATTGTGGACGGCGTCGCAGACCTTGATCAGCTCGTCGAAGGTCTTGGGCAGGCCGAGGCCCGCGCGTTCGATCAGGTCGTAGCGCGCGGCGGCCATGATCATGGCGCCGGCTTCCCAAGTGTAGCCGAAGGTCTCGCCCTTGGCGTTCTTCATCGCCGACTGGGGGCCGCCGGCGAAATCCTCGGGGTCCCAGGCGGCCGGCGTGTACTTGGCGTCCTTGGTGAAGGGGTCGAGGTTGGTCATCCAGCCAGCGCCGATCCAGCGGCCGGAATAGATGAAGGTGCAGTTGATGACGTCGAGCGCCGAGCCCTTGGTCGACAGCTCCAGGTCGGTGCGCTGGTTGTAGACGGGGAAGGCTTGCATGTTGAAATTGACCTTGATGCCCGTCCTCTCCTCGAACTGCGGGAAGTAGGTCTTGAGGTACTCGAAGTAGGTCGTCTGGAAGCACGAACCGTTGATTGTCGTGCCGGCATAGGGCTTGCCGCCCTGGGCGTTGACGTGGGGTGCCGCGAGCGTGCCGAGGGCGCCGCCCAGAATCGTACGCCGCCGGAGATGGGTCATGGTGCTTCCTCCGTGATGTCCGTTCCTGGCTTGGAACGTTATTATGTCTGACATATGATCGTCCGACGCCTGTTCATGTCAACGAAGATTCGACCTTCAACTCCAGTCGGCGGGGCCGCGCGCATAGCCGGGAAGCTGGGCGCGGCGATCCTGGGCGGCACCTATAAACCGCACGACCTCGTGCCGGGCGAGATCGCGCTCGGCCGCCGCTTTGGCGCCAGCCGTACGGTCGTTCGCGAAGCCTTCAAGCTCCTGTCGGCCAAGGGGCTGATCGCCTCGCGCAAGCGGGCAGGGACCTACGTGCGCGCCCGCGAGGAGTGGCACATGCTCGACGCGGACGTCCTGGCCTGGCGTCTGCGCGACGGCGAAGCGGAGCCCAAACTCGTCTTCGACCTCATGCAGGCGCGCACGGTGATCGAGCCGGCGGCGGCGGCGATGGCCGCGCGCGCCCACACGCCCGCGACGCTCGCGGCCATCGAGCGCGCGTTTGCCGATATGGAACGCGCGGCGCACAGCGCCGCCCTGTTCGCCGAGCCCGACGTCCGCTTCCACAAGGCCATCCTGACGGCCACGGACAACGACGTCATGACGGCGTTCGGCGCGCTGATCGAGGCGGCGCTCGGCATCTTCGTCGATGTCGCCACGCGTCATCCCGGTGCGCCGGCGCCGTCGGTGCCCCTGCACGGCGCGGTGCTCGAGGCGATCAGGCGCCGCGACGCCGAAGGTGCGCATCGCGCCATGATGGTCCTGCTCGACCGGACGGCGCGCAATGTCGAACGCAACGTCGCGAGCAATATTGCGGGCGGAAGGCGCCGCAAACCCCGGCAGACATCGGCTTCGGCTCGGGTATAGTTGCCCTCCGCATCCGGAGGAAACGCCATGAAGGCCGCCGTTTTGTTCAAGCCCAACGAGCCCTTGCAGGTCGTCGACTGCGAGCTCGATCCGCCCAAGGCGGGCGAGGTGCGGGTCAAGATGAAGGCGTCGGGCGTGTGCCAGAGCGACTGGCACATCATGAACGGGGACTGGCCCTCGCCGATGCCGATCGTGCCCGGCCACGAGGCCGCGGGCGAGATCGCCGAGTGCGGTCCTGGCGTCACGACGGTGAAGCCGGGCGATCACGTGATCTTCTCCTTCCGCCCGCATTGCGGCCGCTGCCGCTACTGCAGCCAGGGCCGCACCGTGCTCTGCATCGGCCGCGCCAACGTGCCGCCGGGCGCGCTCTACGACGGCACCTTCCGCATCAAGCACAAGGGCCAGGACATCAACCAGATGGCGCGCATCGGCACCTTCGCCGAGGAGGTCGTGGTGCCCGAGGAGATGGTGGTGCCGATCCGCAAGGACATGCCATGGCCGCAGGCCGCCCTGGTCGGCTGCTGCGTGGCGACCGGCGTCGGCGCGGTGACCCGTCACGCCAAGATCGAGGCGGGCTCGACCGTGCTGGTGATCGGCTGCGGCGGCGTCGGGCTGAACGCGGTGCAGGGCGCCATGCTGTCGGGTGCCAGCAGGATCATCGCCGCCGACATCCTCGACAACAAGCTCGAGATGGCCAGGACCTTCGGCGCCACCCACACCGTCAACACCAAGACCAACGAAGACGCCGTCAAGAAGGTCAAGGAGATGGCCGGTGGCCTGGGCGTCGACTACTCCTTCGACGCGGTGTCGAACGATCGCACGCAGGCGCTTGCCTTCGATGCGCTGGCGCCGGGCGGCCATGCCGTGGCGGTCGGCATCTCGGCGGCCACCATCCGTGCGTCCTATTCGCCGTTCATGATGGTGTTCACTGAGAAGAAGATCAGCGGCACCTTCTACGGCTCGGTGCGGCCCGACCTCGATTTCCCCGTCCTGGTCGACCACTACATGAACAAGCGGCTGAACATCGACGGCCTGATCAGCCGCACCTACAAGCTCGCCGACATCAACGAGGGTTTTAAGCGCATGATGGCAGGCGAGGTCGCGCGCGGCGTCGTGGTGTTCGACTAGGCCCTGGTCGTGAAGCGCCTTCTGCTGCCGCTGTTGCTGCTGGTGTCGGTCGACGCCGCTGCGCAAGGACCGTCCGAGCCGCGCCTTACCTGCGAACGTGGGCCGTTCGGCACCAAGACCTACGGCGGCTACCCGTGGGACATCTATGGCTGCAGCGACAACCGTTCGCTGGCCGTCGTGACGGCGCGTGGCAATCCCGGCATGCCGTTTTACTTCCTGTTCGCCGAAAAGAACGGCCAGTACCAGCTGAGCGGCGAGGGGACCGGCCGGCCCGAATTCACGCGCAAGGCCTACGACGATCTGCGCCGCCTCTCGCCGCAGGACATCCAGGCGCTGGTCAAGGAAACGCAGAAGATAGGGCCGCGCCCCAGTCAGTGAACGCCCTGGTCAGTGAACGAGCTGACGTTCCGTCGCCAGCGTCCACCCAACCCACCGCCCGCGTTGCCACGGCGAGTCGCGGCGACAGGCGAATACCTGCAGCGCGCCGCGCGGGGTCTTGAGCGGCTCGACGTCGAAGATACGCAAGCCGTTTGCCTTGAAGAGCTGCTCGGCCATTTGCGGCGTGAGGCAGGACGAGGGGGCGATCTCGAAGGTGGCGACACCCTCGGGGCTGAGGAGCAGGGCGAAGCCGCTCAGGAAATCGTCGGCGTCCGGCACACGGAACAGCGCGTTGTTGGCCACCATGAGATCGGCGTCGATGCCCTCCGCCGCCAGGCGTTGGGCCATGCCGCGGCCGAACGATCCGGTCAGTGTCGGGATGCCGCGGGCCTTCATCGCGCGGGCCGCCGAGGCATGGTCGGGTTCGATGCCGATGACGGGAATGCCGAGCTTGCTGAAGTGCTGCAGCAGGTGGCCGTCGTTGCTCGCGACCTCGATCACGTGGCTTTGCATGTCGAGGCCGAGATAGGCCGTCATCCGCTCGGCATAGCGCTTGGCGTGGACCGCTTCGAACATCGCGTCTCTCCCCCGAGGTCAGGCGACCGGCATGATGGCGGCGGCTTGCGGGGGAGAAGCGTGGCCATGATGTGACCTTGGGACCGCCGGAAAGTTTCAGCCCGGCTGTCTTCAAGCAGCAAGCGTGCGTGGTCCCGGACGATCAAGGTTGCCGGATCGTTCGCTTTGAATCGTCTTGCGGGACCCTGCTGGCCGGTCTAAACCCGAGCGCGCTTGCCGCGGCGGGCCTCAAGG
>DATGZZ010000707.1:0-3195 GCA_035296945.1 Reyranella sp. | reverse complement strand
AAGGCCAGTGCGACGTGATGTACACCAACACCCAGACGGTCGCGACGCTGAAGGACAAGGGCGTCGACGTGGAGTTCGTGAAGCCGGAGTCGGGCGCCATCACCTTCTTCACGACCATGCACATCGCCAAGGGCACCGGCGACCTCGAGAACGCCTACAAGTATCTCGACCTCGTGATCAGCAAGGAGGCCCAGGAAGGGCTCACCAGGCCGCCGTACAACTTCCTGCCGGTCAACAAGGACGTGCCGCTGGCCGCCGACATGCCGATGAAGAGCCTCGACGAGATGGCCGCGTACGTGCAGCACGACTGGGCGAAGATCAACCCGCTGCGCGCCGCCTGGATCGAGAAGTTCAACAAGGAAATGGCGAAGTGATCTTGCGCTTCGCGCACGTCAGCTTCCTCCCCATCGCGGACTCCGCGATGGGGAGGTGCCCCCGTCTTCGGGGGGCGGAGGGGTCATGAGCATCAGTACCGTTGCCCATGACCCCTCCGGCCCTTCGGGCCACCTCCCCAGCTTCGCTGGGGAGGCAAGACTACGGCTGGCCGAATGGCAGCTGGCGTTGCCGCTCGCACTGGCCTTCACCGCGCTCTTCCTGGCGCCGCTGCTGCTGCTGGTCGCCACCAGCTTCTTCAACGACGACAAGATCACGGAACCAGGCTTCGCGAGCTGGGTAAAATTCTTCGGCGATCCCTTCAACTACAAGGTCATCTTCGACACGCTGCTGCTCGGGCTGAAGACGGTCTGCGCCACCGTCGTCGTCGGCTACCCGGTGGCGCTGGTCTACATGGACCTCTCGCCCCGCCTGCAGAAGGTCCTGCTGTTCATCGTCGTGATGCCGATGCTGCTGTCGGTCGTGGTGCGCACCTTCGCCTGGATCGTGGTGCTGGGCCGCGAGGGCGTGGTCAACCAGACGCTGCTGTGGCTGGGCCTCATCTCCGAGCCGCTGCGGCTGCTGCAGACCGAGCTGGGGCTCGTGATCTCGCTCACCCAGATCGAAATGCCGCTGATGCTGCTGCCGCTGATCAGCGTGATGTCGCGGCTCGATCCCAACCTGCGCGACGCCTCGGCCGCCCTCGGCGCCTCGCGCTGGCGCACTCTGTTCACGGTGATCGTCCCCCTCTCCATGCCCGGCCTGGTCGCGGGCTGCCTGCTGGTCTTCGCCAGCTCGACGACCGCCTTCATCTCGCAGACCGTGATCGGCGGTGTGCGCCTGATCTACCTGCCGCTGGTGATCTGGCAGCAGTCCCTGGTCGTCTACAACTGGCCGCTCGCCGCCGTGGCGTCGCTGTCGCTGGTCGTCTCCGTCCTGTCGGTGATCGCGGCCCTCTCCTATCTTGGCCGCCGGTCGAGCCGGCATCTTCACGGGTGAGCGCGATGAGCCGGCGGCAGAGCTTCCTCGACCTCTCCTACAGCCTGGTGATCGGCGGCATCGCCATCCTGGCCGTGCTGATCATCGTCTCGCCGGTCGTGATCGCCCTCATGATTTCGTTCACCGAAGGCCGCTCGCTGAAATTCCCGCCGACCGGCTTCTCCCTCGGCTGGTACGAACAGCTGTTCGATGCGACGAAGTCGCGCCAGATCCATCGTGCCGCCGGCAACTCGCTCGAAGTCGCAGCCATGTCGACCCTGATCGGCGTCGTGCTGGCGACCCTGGCGGCGCTCGGCCTGGCGCGCAACCGGGCGAGGTCGGCGCGCGTGGCCGACAATCTCTTCATGTCGCCGCTGGTCCTGCCGGGCATCGCCTTCGGACTGGCGGCGCTGGTCTACTTCTCGACGCTGGGCTTCCGGCCCTCGCTCAACCTGATGATCGCGGGCCACCTGATCGTCACCATGCCGTTCATCCTGCGCACGACGACGGCCAGCCTCTCGCAGCTCGATCCCGCCCTGCTCGATTCCTCGCAAAGCCTCGGCGCTTCGTGGTTCTACACGCTGCGGCGCGTGACCCTGCCGCTGATCTTCCCCGGCATCGCGGCTGGCGCATTCCTGGCCTTCATGGCCTCGATCGACAACGTGCCGGTTTCGCTGTTCCTGTCCAATGCCCGCACCGACACCCTGCCCATCCGCATGTGGGGCATGATGGAATCGACGCTCGACGTGCGGGTCGCGGCGGTGTCCGGCGTCTTGATCGCCGCCGCCTTCGTGCTGATGCTGATCATGGAATGGACGGTGGGATTAACCCGCCGCATGCGCGACTAGGGAGTAAAGACATGGAGATCGTGCCGCAGCCGCTCACGAAGGAAGCCTTCGCGCCGTTCGGCGATGTCATCGACGTGCCGAACGAACCCGGCCGCCAATACTACGAGGGCGCGCTCGGCAACCTGCGGCCGGCTGCGCATCCCAGCCTGTCGCTCAGCCTGAAGGCCGAAACGCCCGACCGGCCGCTCGAGGCCGACCTGCTGGAACGTCATGAATTCTCCTCCCAGACCTTCGTGCCGATCGACGTGGCGCGCTGGCTGATCGTGGTGGCACCGCACGCCCAGGCCGGCGGGCCCGACCTCGCGGGTGTCAGGGCCTTCGTCGCCACCGGCAAGCAGGGCGTCACCTACAAACCCAACACCTGGCATCATGGGCTCACCGTGCTCGACAAGCCCGGCCGCTTCGCCGTCTTCATGTGGCGCGACGGCGGCAAGGGCGACGAGGAGTTCGTGCCTGTCGCCCCCTTCACCATCCGCATTCCCTGATTCCGGAGAACCGTGCGATGCCATACAAGCCGCGCCGCGATTTCGTGGGCTATGGCGCCAACATGCCCGATCCGAAATGGCCTAACGGCGCGCGGCTCGCCGTCAACTTCGTCATGAACTACGAGGAAGGCTCCGAGCCCTCCATCCAGGACGGCGAGGACCACAGCGACACCGGCTTGAGCGAAGCGCACGGCATGGGCCAGACCATCAAGGGCCGCGACCTCGCGGCCGAGAGCCTGTTCGAGTACGGCAGCCGCGTCGGCTTCTGGCGTCTGATGCGGATCTTCGAGGAACGCAAGCTGCCGATGACGGTGTACGGCTGCGGGCTCGCCTTCGAGCGCAATCCGGAAGCCTCGGCGGCCATCGCCAAGGCCGGCCACGACATCTGCTCGCACGGCTGGCGCTGGATCAAGCACTACGAGCTGAGCGAAGCCGAGGAACGCGACCATATCCGCAAGGCGATCACCTCGACCGAAAAGATGATCGGCCGCCGGCCCGAGGGCTGGTACTGC
>DATGZZ010000706.1:0-4544 GCA_035296945.1 Reyranella sp. | reverse complement strand
ACCCGACGCCTGACGGACCCGCAGGGTCGCGAACGCAGCATCTCGGTGACGGCGGCGCCCGTGCTCGATGCCGACGGCAATACGACCAACGTGGTTTTCGTGGGCGTCGACGACACCGAACGACGTGAAGCCGAGCAGGCGCTGAACGATGCCGAGCGCTTCGCCACCGTGGGTGAGATGGCGGGCACCATGGCGCACGAGATCAGCCAGCCGCTGCAGGTGATCAACCTCGCCTGCGAATCGGCGCGCGACGAGCTGGCGGAGGCCGCCGAGCGTGGTGCCGCCCCCGATGCGCAGTTCGTGCGCGCCAAGCTCGAACGGATCACCCACCAGATCGAGACCGCGAGCCGTATCGTCGACGATCTGCGCAACTTCGTGCGCGGCAACAATACCCGTGCGACCGTCCCCTTCGATCCTACCGAGGCGATCAACAGCGCCGTCCGCCTGACCGAGTACGGGGCGCGCCAGGCAGGCATCGGGCTGTCGCTGGAGCTGTCGGGGCATCTTCCAAGCGTGGTCGGCAATGCCGGCCAGCTCGAGCAGGTTTTGATAAACCTGATCAACAATGCGCGCGATTCAGTAGGCGCCCTTCAGGATCGGCAGGCAGCCAAGGTCATCGAGGTGTCCGCGGCGACCGTGGTCAATGACGGGGTCGACCTCGTGCAGATCGCGGTCGCCGACACTGGTCCCGGCATCCCGGACCATGTCATGCCTCATTTGTTCAATTCGTTCATCACCACGAAGGCCCGCGGCAAGGGCACCGGCCTCGGACTTCGCATCTGCCGGCGGATCGTCATGGAGATGCATGGAACCATACAGGCTACGAATCGTCCCCAGGGCGGCGCTCGTTTCGAGATCACCCTGCCGGCGGTTCCCGGCGTCGACCGGGATGGCCCGGGACCCGCCCGCACGGGCCCTGCGGCGTTGTTATCCGCGAAATCCACAGAACCGTAACTTGGGTTTCGCGTCGGGCTCAGCATAAGACTGCAGATGGGCTGCGACCGCGGTCCCTCTCTCATCTCACAGGTCAAACATGACGACTGTTGCCCAGACCGACGACGGCCGCGACCCACGCGGCCTGCGCCCGATCCCCCGGTTCATCTTTGCTTCGCGTTGGTTGCAGTTGCCACTCTATCTCGGCCTGATCGTCGCCCAGGTGGTCTATGTCTATCTGTTCCTCAAGGAGCTGCTGCACCTGGTGATGACCAGCACCAGCGTCACCGAGCAGGGGGCCATGCTGATCGTGCTGGGCCTGATCGACGTGGTGATGATCTCCAACCTCCTGATCATGGTGATCGTTGGCGGCTACGAGACCTTCGTGTCGCGCATGGAGCTGAACCGTCATCCCGACCAGCCGGAATGGCTGAGCCATGTCAATGCCAGCGTGCTCAAGATCAAGCTCGCCATGGCGATCATCGGCATCTCGTCGATCCATCTGCTGCGGACCTTCATCGAGGCTGGCGCCTTGGGAACGGCGAACTCGACCTATACCGAGGCCGGCATCATGTGGCAGGCGATCATCCACGGCCTGTTCATCCTCTCGGCCATGGGCATTGCCTTCGTCGACTGGATTTCGCAGCAGACCGGCGCGACGCCCAGGGGCGGGCATCACTAAGCATCGTTTCCTCTTTCATGTTCCTCTCCCACGCTAGGGGGAGAGGAGCCTGATTCGCAGATGTCGCCTATCGCGACTACGGCCTGTGTAGACGAACAGGCTCGCGTGTGACGGTGCGCCGTCCACGCTTGTAGGCCGCCAGCACCGGCGCCACCGTGCGCAGCGCCGTCACAGGATCGGGTGCGTCGAGCACCACGAGGTCTGCCGGTGCGCCGACGGCGATGCCGTAATCCTTTAAACGCATCAGACGCGCGGCGGACGAGGTCGTCATGTCCCAGGCTGCGCGCACCTCGGCGTCCGTGCCGCGCTGGGTGACGATCGCCTGCATGTTCACCTGCCGCAGCAGCTGGCCGTCGCCGAAGGGCGTGAAGGGGTTCAGGATGTTGTTGGACGCAACCGAGCAGACCACGCCCTGCTCGGCCAGCCGGTTGGCGTCGACGACGTTGCGCGGCACGTTGTGGTCGGTGTGGCGGCCGCCGAGATAGAGGTCCGTGGCCGTCAGCACCGTCAGGGCGACGCCGGCATCGGCCATGCGTTTGGCCACCTTGTCCATGTCCGGCTGGGGCATGGACGCGAGCTTGCTCACATGCCCGATCGCGACGCGGCCGCCCCAACCGTATTTCTCGGTGAGCTCGCAGACCAGCAGCGTGTCGAGTTCCTCGGCCGAGGCGCCGCTGTCCAGGTGCATGTCGATATCGATATCGAACTCGCGGGCCATCTCGAAGACGCGGCGGATCTGCGCCGGCCGGTCGGTGTCGTAGTTCGGCGCCGCACCGACCACGGTCGCCCCGTTCTTGAGCGCGGCAACCATGAGCTCGTCGGTGCCGGGATTGTTGGTCAGTCCCTCCTGCGGCATGACGCAGATCTCGAGATCGATTGCCCAGCGATAGCGGTCGACCAGGGCCTTGACGCCTTCCAGACCGCGCAAGCCGACCTTGGGATCGACCTCGACATGGGTGCGCATCCGGGTGCAGCCGTGCGAGATGCATTTCTCGATAGTGCCGGCGGCGCGTTCGGTCACGTCCTCGACCGTGAAGGTATGCTTGACGGCAGAGACCCGCTCCATCGCCAGGTGCGGGAAGCGCTTCTTCTCGTGGTCGCAGCGCCCAAGGATGCAGGACTTGTCGAGATGGATGTGGGTCTCGACGAAGCCCGAGCAGACCAGCCGCCCGCCCGCCTGGGCCTCCTCCTTCGCCGCGCCGCCAAGCCCGCGGCCGATGGCGGCGATGCGTCCGTCCTTCACGCCGATGTCGATGGCGGGCTGATCCGGCCGGCTGTCGGGCAGGCGCGCGTCGCGTAGCACAAGATCGAAATCCATCGCCGGCTCTCTTTGCTGGTGGCCAATGCCCGGCACGCATGTTGCAGTATGCGTCCTAGCTTTCATAGTCTTCGAGGGATCGGCCATGCTGTCTCGCCGTCGCTTCTCGGTTCTCGCCGCCCTTGCCGCCCCAGGCGTCGCCGCGGCGCAGACGCCCTGGCCGTCGAAGCCGATCCGCTGGATCGTCAACTTTCCGCCGGCGGGCGCGGCCGACATCCTGTCGCGGACCTTGGCCGAGTATTTCGGCAGCCGGCTCGGCCAACCGATCGTCGTCGAGAACAAGCCCGGCGCAGGCGGCATGCTGGGTGCCGACATCGTCGCCAAGGCGCGCGGCGACACGCACGTCGTCATGGTGTCGAGCGCCGCGTCGCATGGCATCGGACCGGTGCTCTACAAGGACGTGCCCTACGATCCACTGGCCGATTTCACGCATATCCACCTGGTCGGAACGTTCCCCAGCGTGCTCGCCGTGAAAGGCGACTCGACCATCTCGACGGTTCAGCAACTCCTTGATCAGGCGCGCAGCAAGCCCGGCGAGGTCACCTATGGTTCCGGCGGCAACGGCACGATGAACCATCTCGTCGGCCAGCTTCTGGCGCGCTCGGCCGGCGTGCAGCTGACGCACATCCCCTATCGCGGCTCGGCGCCGGCGATGAACGACCTTCTGGGCGGCCAGATCACGGCGCTGATGGAGAGCCTGCCGACGGCCATCGGCTACTTCAATTCGGGGCGCATGCGCCCGCTCGCCGCCAGCGAAGCGGAAAGATCACCGTCGCTGCCCGATGTTCCGACCTTCCGTGAGGCCGGCTTCCAGGACGTCGTCGCCACCAACTGGTTCGGCTTCTCGGCGCCAGCCGACATTCCTCCGGAGATCGCCAAGCGTTGGGAGACGGAGATTGCAACGGCCCTGCAGAGTGCTCAGGTGAAGGAGGCCTTCGCCAAGATCGGCGTCAGACCCGGCACCCTGGGAGCGGTCGCCTACACCGATCTCATCCGCAGCGAACTTGCGCGATGGAAGGAAGTCATTCGCGCCGGCGACGTCCGCGCGGACTAACGCTCTTCGGCGGCGAGCTTTACGCCCAGCCCGATCAGGGTCACGCCCGTAATGCCGTCGAGCGCGCGGCGGATGCGCGGCCGGCGCAGTGCGTCAGCCATGCGCGCGGTTGCCAGCGCATAGCCGCTGAGCCACAGCAGCGTCATTGTGCTGAACAACAGGCCGAGCGCCGCCAAACCCATGAAATCCGCTGCACCCGCGGGAGCGAACTGTGGAAGCATCGAGGAGAAGAAGGCGGCGATCTTGGGATTGCTGAGGTCGCTCACCACGCCTTGCATGTAGGCCTGTCGTGGCCGCAGTCCACGAGCGGCCGGCTCGGCGATCGCCTGCTGAAGCGCGCTGGGACCGAACGCGGCGCGCAGCGATTGCACGCCGAGCCATATGAGATAGGCCGCGCCGGCGTATTTTACGGCGAGGAACAGCGGCTCGGAGGCGACCAGCAGGGCGACGAGGCCTGCCGACGTGGCCAGCGCCCAGATCGCGAGGCCGGTGGAGACGCCGAGCGCCGTCGCCAGGCCGGCCGAACGGCCGCCCAGCAGGGCATTGCGGATGGTCAT
>DATGZZ010000705.1:0-9296 GCA_035296945.1 Reyranella sp. | reverse complement strand
ATCGAACTTGAACAGGCTTTTGCGCTGCAACCGCTAGCAGCCGACCTCAGCCCTTTCAGCTTAGGGTCCCTGAATTTCGCGGCTGTCGCCGCCGCCGTGCAGGCCGACGGCACAGACGCGCTGGCGCTGACGTCGGCCCAGGCGTTCACTGACAGTCAGTTCTCGTTCGTCCACGCCATGGCGCTGGCGTCGCTTTGAAGCATCTCACAAAGGAGGTCGCGGTGTCGCTGAGCAACACGTTCCTGATCGACATGAACGCCGCGGCCGACGCGCTGGGCGACCACACGGCAACCTATACGGCGACCGCCACGATGGCCGTTCCCAGCCTCGCCATCGGTTTTGCCGCCGCCACCGCCGTCGCCCAGGATCCCGCGCCGCGGACGTCCGCCGAAACCACGGGCCTCGTCACACCCGGCTACATCATCAGCGGGCATGCGCAGGAGCTGTCGATCGATTTTCCCTATGGGCCAACGCCAGTGTCGGTCGACATCTCGATCACAACCATGTCGAGCCACGGCGGCGGCAATGTCCTTTCGGGGTATGCGCTGCCCGACGTGGGAGACGTGTCGCTTCACGGCCTCTTCTGAAGCGCGACAAAGGCTACGCCCAAAGAGCATCTAACCGATGAACCTTTGAAGCAAAAGGTCGCCACTTCTACCCTCGATGACTGCGGCGGGGGCATGGTGCACACGCCGTTGGTCACATAAAGGAGAGCCGACATGGACCGTTTCGACGTCAGCTTCCTCAAATACGTCAGCATCTTCGATCGCGCCGTCATCGACAAGGACATCGACGTGCGGTCGTTTGTCGACGGCAATTCCGCGATCGCCAACGCGACCGCCGATGCGCTCGGCCCGAACACGCACACCGAGACCCTGACCCAGACCACGGCCGTCCAGTTCGTGGGCTCAAGCTCGGTCTCAGAGTCGGTGTCGGCAACCGACTTCTATCACTTCGCCTGGCACTGAACCCGGCGGCGGTGACCGGCGGCGGTGAGGCCGCTGCCGGCCACTGCGTATCACAAAGCCGGATAGACAGAGGTGTCGCGATGCATCCGCATCATCGATCGCGCGGGGAAAGAATCCGGCTGGCGTTCTGCGACGGCAAAACTTCTCTGGCGCTCGAGCTGTCGCGGACGGAAGACTCCACTTCGCGCAACGCCATCGCCCGCGCGCAAAGCATTGGCCCTGCCACGTTGCGATCGTACAGCCGGGCGTCGAGCGGAGTCTTGAGCGGATTGGCGGGTCATTGCCTTGCCGGGGCCGCCGTGAGGGGAAAGCGTTCCAGGTAGAGCCGCCTGGACTTCGATCGAGTGGGGTACACCATGGCGCACGCGACGGCCCAGACTTCGACAGAGCTCGGGCGGGCTGTCGCGGCCTGCCGGTCGGCCTTCGCGCTGTGCGCGCTGTTCAGCCTCATCATCAACCTCCTGATGCTGGCCTCGCCGCTCTACATGCTGCAGGTCTACGACCGCGTGCTGACGACCGGTCGGGCGGAGACGCTGGCGATGCTGACGCTGATGGCGACGGTAGCGCTGGCGGTGATGTGCATCCTGGATGCTTTGCGCAGCGCCATAATGGTGCGCGTCGGCTGCTGGCTGAACGAACGGTTGGGCCCGGCCTATCTCGCCTGCGCCGTGCGCGGTCGGCTGCGTGGCGAGGCGAGTGGCGCGGAATCCCTGCGCAACATCGCCCAGGTGCAGGGCTTCATCGCGACGCAGGGCCTCAACGCCTTCTTCGACGCACCTTGGGTGCCGATCTTCGTCGCCCTTATCTGGATCCTTCATCCCCTGCTGGGCCTGGTGGCGGTGGGCGGGGCCGTGGTGCTGTTCGCTCTCAGCATCGCCAACGAGCTGGCGACACGCCGCGCCCACGAGACCGCGCACCGACACCAAGTCGAGGCCAACCTCGTGGCCGAGGCAACGATCCGCAATGCCGAGATCGTGCAGGCCATGCACATGCTGCCGGCCATGACCGGGCGCTGGGCCGCCGTGAACGGCACGGTGCTCGACGCGACGCGGCGGGCCGGCGATGTCGGCAACGCCATTCTCGCCACCACCAAGTTCGTGCGCTTCTTCGTGCAGATCGCGATCCTGGGCGTCGGCGGCTGGCTGGTGATCAACTCGCACCTCACCGCGGGCGTCATGATCGCGGCGTCGATCCTCTTGGGGCGCGCCCTGGCACCGGTCGAGCTCGCCATCGGGGTGTGGCGCAGCTTTGCCGGGGCGCGGCTGTCCTATGTCCGTCTGCAGCAGGCCATCGCGGAGAATCCGCCACCGCCGCCGCGCACCCGCCTACCCGCGCCACAGGGCAACCTCTCCGTCGAGGCCGTGAGCTATCTCACGCCCAACACCGCCAAGCTCGTGCTGAGCGACGTCTCGTGCAGCATCGCTCCCGGCGAGGTGCTGGCGATCATCGGCCCGTCGGGCGCCGGCAAGAGCACGCTGTGCCGGTTGATTGTCGGTCTGGCGCTGCCCAACGTCGGGCATATCCGCCTCGATGGCTCGCCGATCCACCACTGGGACAGCGAGCAGATCGGCCACCATCTCGGCTTCCTGCCGCAGGACGTCGAGCTGTTTGCCGGCTCGGTGCGCGACAACATCGCCCGCATGCAGCAAGCCGACGACGAGGCGATCGTGAACGCCGCCCGGATCGCCCATGCCCACGACATGATCCAGCGCCTGCCGCAAGGCTACGACACCTGGCTCGGCGACGGCGGCGTGCGCCTGTCCGGCGGCCAGCGCCAGCGCATCGGCCTGGCGCGCGCCGTGTTCGGCAATCCGCGCCTGCTGGTTCTCGACGAGCCCAACGCCAGCCTCGACCAGGCCGGCGAGGCGGCGTTGACGACCGCCATCGCCGAGCTGAAGCGCACCGGCGTCGCGATGGTCATCGTCGGTCACCGGCCGTCGACGCTGGAAGTGGCCGACAAGGTCCTGGTGCTCAAGGAGGGCCGCGTCGCGATGTTCGGACAGCGCGATCATGTGCTCGAAACCCTGAAGCAGCGTGCAGCCGATGCTCTGCCCCAGGGCGCCGATGCCGGCACGCAACAGCGGCTGCCGCCTGACGGTTCCGGGCGCGGCGGCGCCACCAACGTCCTCACAGGTGCAAAATGACCCATATGCGCCGAATCGCGCCGCCATCGGCCGGGGCATGGCTGACCGTGCCGCCGGTCGGTCCGTCCGTCATGCCGGTCGCCCCGCGGCCTGCGGTTCATGCTCCGGCGCGATGGGGCGTGGCCCTGGTCGTGTTCTTCGTGCTGGCGTTTGGCAGCTGGGGCTGCCTGGTGCCGCTGGATGGCGGCGCGGTGGCGCCAGGCGTCGTCAACCCCGACAGCGGCAAGAAGACTATCCAGCATCTCGAGGGTGGCATTGTCGCCGAGCTGCCGGTGCGCGAGGGCGAGCGCGTGAAGGCAGGACAGCCGCTCGTCGTGCTCGAAAGCACGCAGGCGCGCGCCGCGCACGAGACGCTGGTGCAGCAGCAGCTGTCGCTGCTGGCGCGCAAGGCGCGGCTGGAGGCCGAGCGGGCCGGCCATTCCCGCATTGCATGGCCGGCCGAGCTGCGCGTGGCACAGGCCAACATCAAGCCCGTCCTCGATGCCCAGCAGGAAGTCTTCGACACGCGTCGCCAGACCCATGCCTCGCGGCGCGAGATCCTGGCCCAGCGCATCGAGCAGCTGCTGCACCAGATCAGGGGTTACGAGGCGCAGGTGCTGAGCGCCTCCAAGCAGATCGGCTTCGTGGCCGAGGAGCTGTCGGCCAAGGAATATCTGGTCCGGCGCGGCCTCATCCCCAAGCCGGAGGCGTTGCGGCTGCGGCGGACCGACGCCGAGATTTCCGGCAAGATGGGCGAGTACGAGGCCGAGATCGCGCGCGGCCGCCAGCAGATCGGCGAGGCCCGCCTGCAGATCCTGGCCGTCGATGCCGAGCGCGCCGACCAGGTCGCCGGCGATTTCGAGAAGGTGCGCGGCGAGCTCGCCGACGTGAACGAGAAGTTGCTGGCCAGCGCCGACGTGGTACGGCGGACCGTCGTGGCCGCACCGGTGGATGGCACCGTCGTCGACATCAAGTTCAAGACGCTGGGCGGCGTTGTCCAGCGCGGCGAGCCGATCCTCAGCATCGTCCCGGAGGGAGACGAGCTGATCGTCGAGGCGCGGCTGACGCCGGTCGACGTCAAGGCCGTGCATGCCGGGCTCGAGGCCCGCCTCAACCTTTCGGCATGGTCGAGCCGGCTGGTGCCGAAGATTCCCGGCATCGTCCGCACGGTCTCGGCCGACCGGCTGATCGACGAGGCAACGCGCCAGCCCTACTACCTGGCGCGCGTCGCCGTCGATCGGCCGACGCTGCAGCGGCTGGCCCCGGGCGTCGATCTCATTCCCGGCATGCCCGTCGAGGTGCTGGTCGTGACCGAGAGGCGGACGATGCTCGATTACCTCCTGCGGCCGTTCGACGATGCGTTGTGGCGCAGCTTTCGGGAAATCTGACGATGGCAAGGTACCGCGATGTCCGGGCCCGGCCATGAGCCGGAGGAAGCCAGCAGCGTGCTGGCGAGGGCCTGTCCGCTGGTCAGCGAAGCGCATGCACTGACCTACGCGCTGGTGATGATGCTCTCCTCGACGCCGCGTGAGGAGTTCACGCGCGAGGAAATCGACGCTCTTTGCCAAGTCGCCTATGAACTGCTGAACAAGCTAAGCAAGGCCGTTGACTGCTGTGCGGAGCCAAGCGAGCCGTCGGGAGACTGACCGGCAGAAAGCCGCCCATCGCCAAGATGATCGAGTGGCTGCCACGCTTCTCGCTCAGGCATTTCATCTTCCAGGGCCGCCAGCCCGGCATGACCTTGCGTCATGCCGTCGACAGCCTGGAAGCGCTGGCGAAGGGCGTGTTGCCGGCGGTTCGGGCCAGACTGTCCGTGTAGTCGAAGGCTGCCAGGGGAGAGGCGGGCCAGCCATTGCAGAGCCGCAGGGTGTTCAATGTGATACAGACTGGTGTCGGCTCCTGACCTAGCTTGGCATGGGTTCCGCCTCAAAGGGCGATTCTCCATGGATTCCCATCGAGGCTGAGATTTCGACCGCGCCCTCGAGCCGTCTCTTCACTATCCCCTCATTCGTCGGCTTTGCCGCTCGCAACAGCCAGAAAGCAGTTTCATGGCCGCCGCGGCAACGCGCTCGACCTTCCAGCTGGTGCTGATCAAGCCCACGCATTACGACGACGACGGCTATCCGATCACCTGGCTGCGGTCGCACATTCCCTCCAATACCCTGGCCGCGCTCTACGGATTGGCGGAAGACTGCCGCAAGCGCCAGGTGCTGGGACCGGATGTCGACATCGTCGCCCGGCCGATCGACGAGACCAACGCGCGCATCCGCGCCGACCGCATCGTCGCCGACATCAAGCGCTCGGGTGGCCGAGCGCTGATCTGCCTCGTCGGCGTCCAGTCCAACCAGTTCCCGCGCGCTGTCGATCTGGCCCGCCAGTTCATCAAGGCCGGCCTTCCGGTGGCGCTGGGGGGCTTCCATGTCTCGGGCTGCATTTCGATGCTGCCGGTCATGCCGCCTGAGATCCAGGCCGCCATGGACATGGGTATCTCGATGTTCGCGGGCGAAGCCGAGGAAGGCCGCCTCGACGAGGTGCTGTGCGACGCCTGGAACGGCACACTGAAGCCGCTTTACAACTACATGGATGACCTGCCGAGCATGGAAGGGGCACCGCCGCCCAGCCTTCCCACGGCGGCGCTCACGCGCAACGAAGGGCGCATCTCGAGCTTCGATCTTGGCCGCGGCTGCCCGTTCCAGTGCTCGTTCTGCACCATCATCAATGTCCAGGGCCGCAAGAGCCGCTTCCGCACCGCCGACGATCTCGAAGCCATCGTGCGCGACAACTACCGGCAGGGCATCACCACGTTCTTCATCACCGACGACAACATGGCCCGCAACAAGCACTGGGAGGAGTTTTTCGACCGGCTGATCGAGCTCAAGGAGAACGAGGGCATCGAATTGTCGCTGATCATCCAGGTCGATACGCAGTGTCATCAGATCGAACACTTCATCCACAAGGCGCGCTGGGCTGGCGTTTTCCGCGTCTTCATCGGGCTGGAGAACGTCAATCCCGACAACCTGCTGGCCGCCAAGAAACGCCAGAACAAGATCACCGACTATCGCCGGATGCTGCAGGCGTGGCACGCCGCCGGCGCCTCGACCTGGGCCGGCTACATCCTGGGTTTCCCCGGCGACACGCGCGACTCCATCCTGCGCGACATGGAGATCATCAAGAAGGAACTGCCGCTCGATATTCTCGAGCTGTTCATCCTCACTCCCCTGCCGGGCTCGGAAGATCACCAGACCCAGTGGAAGCAGGGCCACTGGATGGACTCCGATCTCAACAAGTACGATGTGCATCACCGGGTCGTCCATCACCCCAGGATGAGCGACAAGGAATTCGACCAGACCTATCGCGATGCCTGGCGCGCCTACTACACGCCCCAGCACATCGAAACGGTGGCGCGCCGGCACGGCGCCACCAAGGGCGGCAATCCGGCCGAGCCGGCCCGCTTCATGACCATGTTCAAGATCATGTTCGAGGCCGAGGGCATCCATCCGCTGGAAGGCGGCATCCTGCGCCTGAAGTACCGCGCCGACCGCCGCCCCGGCATGCCGATCGTGCCGATCGGCCTCTTCCACTACAGGCTGGCGGTCGAGTACTGGAAGAAGATCAGGATCTACGCCCGCCTGGCCTGGCAGGGCTGGCGGATCGGCCAGAGGGTCAAGAACGATCCCAAGCGCCTCGACTACACCGATCTCGCGCTCGAGCCGGTGTTCGATGAGGACCTCGGCAAGCTTGCGCTGTTCGCCGAGACAGCGGGCGGCGAAGCCGCCCTCAGCAAGCGCCGCGGCGAGGACATCGCGCGGGCTCGCGTCACCGCCGCCCGGAATCAGCGGCTGGCCGCGGCGGAATGGAGGCGTCTAACAGCGCACCAGAATATGCCATGACAGGCGTGCACAAGAGGCGCAGCGGCCTCTCCCCCTGGGGGGAGAGGAGCATGGCGAAGAAGTCACTAGTCATGGGCGGGCCTGGACGCCCGCGGTCCGGCGAGACGATCAGCTGATCGGGTCGAGCACGACGACCGGGATTTCGCGGTCGGGCACCTTCTTCTGGTAGTCGTCGTAGGCCGGCCAGAACTGGTTGGCCTGCTTCCAGAGAGTCGCGCGTTCCGCGCCGCTGGCCGTGCGGGCGCGCACCTTCTTCTTCTCGGTACCGACCTGGATCTCGACTTCGGGGTTGGCGAGGATGTTCTTGTACCAGCCCGGATGCTCGGGCGCGCCGCCCTTGGAGGCGATGACGAAGTAGCTGTTGCCCGACTTGCCGTAGAACAGCGGGAACAGGAACTTCTGCCCCGACTTGCGCCCCGTGGTCGTCAACATCAGCGACGGCACCGTGCGCGTCTCCTTGCCCGGGAAGGAGGCGGTGTACAGGTGCCCTTCCTTGCCGCCGCTCGAGAGATAGAGATTGCTGTGGTCGACCATCCACTTCGGAAGGTTGGGGGCGAGCTTGGCTTCGGTCATGACGGCTCCTCAGAAATTGAGTTTCAGCCCAGGCGTCGGCCATTGCATGACCCCGAGCTGACCCTTGTCGGATAGGGTTATATAGGCAGTGCGCCGGTCATTGCCACCGAAGCAGATGTTGGTGGGATAGACATCCGGCATCTTGACCTCGCGCACGACGGCGCCGGCCGGCGAGAACTCGGTGATCTTGCCGGTGGTGAGCGTGGCCACGCAGATATTGCCGTTCTCCAGCACCGCCATGCTGTCGAAGCGCGCGGGCCCGGTGACGCCACCGATGACGCGGCCGCTGTGATGGGCGAACGGCGCGGGCTTCTTCAGCACGCCCGGGCCCTCGATGTCGAACGCCCACAGCCAGGCGCCCTCGGTGTCGGCGACGTAGAGGATCTTGCCGTCGGGCGAGAGCGCGCAGCCGTTGGGGCTGACGATCGGATAGGCGATGCAGGTGATCTTCGAGCCGTCGGGCAGCGCATAGTAGAGCCCGCCATGGTCGCGATGGCGGGCGTGGCGCTTGCCGAGATCGGTGAAGTAGAACCCGCCTTGGCTGTCGAACACCAGGTCGTTGGGCGCGGAGAGCTTGTGGCCGTCGCACTCGGCGTAGAGCGTCTTGAACGCGCCCGTCTTGGCATCGAGCCGCTGGACCGACCCGCCCTTATAACCTGCATGCGCGCCCTGGCTCATCGACGTGCCCTCGACATAGCGGGCGCCGCCGTTGTTGCAGAGATAGAGCGCGCCGTCGGGGCCGATCGCGAGCCCGTTGGGGCCGCCGCCGCACTCCGAGAAGACCGCGCTCTTGCCGTCGGGCGTCACGCGCGAGCAGCGGCCGTTGCGGATCTCCGTCAGGATCACCGCTCCGTCGGGCATGACGACGGGGCCTTCGGGAAAGCCGAAACCGCTCGCCAGGATTTTTACGTCAGTCATGTCTGCACTCCTACGACTCCCCCTCTCCTAGCCTCTCCCCCTAGCGGGGGAGAGGAACATGAGGGTGCCGACTTCCAGGATTTCACCACCGGCAGCACTTCCTTGGCGAACAGCTTCAGGCCGCGCTCCGACACTTCGTAGGGGGTGCCGCCGAAGCGGAAGGCCACGTTCATCTCGAAGTCGCCGACCACCTTCCGGCGCGCCTCGAGGCCGCGCAGGATCTTGTCGGGCGGGCCCCACGATGCCGCCTGCATGAAGCCGTTCACGGCGCCTTCCAGGCCGCCCTTGCGGGCGATCTCGGCCTTCTGCTGGTAGGCGTCGTAGCCCTTCACCGTCTTGAAGTGCTCGCCCAGGAACTCGTAGTGGTAAAAATTGCTCTCGACGAACTTGCCCTGGTAGCGGCGCGCCTCGTCCTCGATGTCGGCGTTGGTGCCGCAGACGCAGAACTCGGTGAGCATGAGCGTGGGCGGCTCGGTGCCGTGGTATTTGCGGTGCAAGGTGCGGCCAAGCTCGATCTGCGGCAGGCGCATTTCCCACGGCCGGTCGGTGAACATCACGATGTGCGCGCCGAGCCTGGCGGCCGACTCGACGGAATCCTCGCTCGAGGCCACGGCGTAGATGCGGCCGTCGAAGGAATGCTGCGGCCGAGGCCTGATCTCGATGCGCGGCTGCTTTTAATACTTGCCGTCGCCTTCCATGAAGCCGGTCTTGAGCGCGTTGACGATCATGGGCGCGGCCTCGTCGAAGCGGGCGCGCGATTCGTCCATGCTCAAGCGGAACGCTTCGAACTCTCGCCGCGCCAGGCCGCGGCCGAGGCCGAGCCG
>DATGZZ010000704.1:0-5152 GCA_035296945.1 Reyranella sp. | reverse complement strand
CGGATGAGGTCCATCGGATCGCGGCCAAGGTGGATGATCGGTAAGCCCCTCGCCGCTTTCTTGTCCCTCCCCCGTCATCGGGGGAGGGTACGGGAGGGGGCGAGCCTCGCCGATGGTCTATGAATTTCAGATCTGAAAACTTTCAGACACCATTCCTGCGGCCTTCCCCCTCCGGCCTCCCCCCGTAAGACGGGGGAGGTGCATCAAATGGGCTGATTCCCGCCCCCTTGCGCCCTTGGGGACCGGAGGCCACATTGCGGGCAACGCAAATTCCCCCCGTTCGAGGATCCATGGAACCGATGTTGAAGGGCGCCGCGCCGCAGGCTGCCCCCGCCGATCTCATCAAGGACAGCGACCAGACCAAGTTCGCCAAGGACGTGCTCGAAGCCTCGCGCACCGTGCCGGTGATCGTCGACTTCTGGGCGCCGTGGTGCGGGCCGTGCAAGCAGTTGCAGCCGGCGATTGAAAAGGTCGTCAAGGCGGCCAACGGCGCGGTCAAGCTGGTGAAAATCAACATCGACCAGAATCAGATGCTGGCCCAGCAGCTCAGGATCCAGTCGATCCCGGCGGTCTACGCCTTCTTCGGCGGCCGCCCCGTCGACGGCTTCATGGGCGCGGTGCCGGAGAGCCAGGTCAAGCAGTTCGTCGACCGCCTGGTGCAGGCGACCGGCGGCCCGGCAGGCGAAGGCGGCGATGAGCTGGCCGAGCTGCTGGAGCACGCCAAGGCTGCCGTGGCGCAGAACGACCAGGACCTCGCGGCGCGTATCTACAGCGAGATTCTGGGCGCGGATGCCAAGAACGTCACCGCGCTGGCCGGCCTCGCGCGTTACAACCTGCAGACGGGTGATGTCGAGCAGGCCAAGGAACTGCTCGCCCAGGTCGAGGCCAAAGACAAGACCAACGCCGAAGTCGTCGCCGTGCAGGCCTCGATCGATCTGGCCGAGAAGGCCAAGGAGGCGGGCCCGGTCGACGATCTAAAGGCCAAGGCCGCTGCCGATCCCAAGGACATGCAGACGCGGCTCGACCTCGCCATGGCCTATTGGGCAGGCAACCAGCGCCAGGAAGCGATCGACGAGCTGCTCGCCATGATCAAGGCCGACCGCAAGTGGAACGAGGAGGCCGCCCGCCAGCAGCTTCTGAAATTCTTCGAGGCGTTGGGCTTCACCGATCCGCTCGCCGTCGACGGCCGCAAGCGGCTGTCGACCATCCTGTTCTCGTGATCGCCGGGCGGGCATGACCGACCGAGTGCCCGGCCGCAATCCCTTCGAGCCGAGCCTCGAGCAGCTCCCCGAGACGCTGCCGATCTTTCCGTTGTCGGGCGTGCTGCTGCTGCCCGGCGGCAAGCTGCCGCTCAACATCTTCGAGCCGCGCTATCTGGCGATGATCTTCGACTCTCTGGCCGGCCATCGCATGATCGGCATGGTGCAGCCGGTGCAGCCCGGCGGCTATGCCGGCGACGGCCTGCCGACCGAGGACGGCCGGCCCAAGGTGCACAAGGTGGGCTGCGCCGGCCGCATCGTGAGCTTCAACGAGACCGAGGATGGCCGGCTGCTGCTGGCGCTCTCCGGCGTCTGCCGCTTCGAGATCGTGCGCGAGCTCGACCTCGCCCATGGCGGCTATCGCCGCGTCTCCTCGCTGTTCTCGCCCTATCGCGCCGACCTCGATCATGCCGACGAGCAGGTCGAGCTCGACCGCGACCGGCTGATGGCGGGGCTGGCGGCCTTCTTCCGCGGCCGCAATCTCTCGACCGACTGGGACGCGGTGAAGCAGGCCGCCGACGCCAACCTGGTAACCTCGCTGTCGATGGTGCTGCCCTTCGGCCCGGCCGAGAAGCAGGCCTTGCTGGAAGCCGCCGACTCCACCGCCCGCGCCAAGCTCCTGGTCGCCTTCCTGGAAATGAACGCCTTCGGCCAGGCGAGCGAGACGCCGCCGAAACGGGCGAATTGACGTCCTCTTCTCCTCCCCCGCTTGCGGGGGAGGATACAGGAGGGGGCGGGCCGCAGGTCGAGTGCTAGCAAATTGCAGATCATGATCTCTTCTGTCGAAAGACCGTCTTTGCGGCTTTCCCCTCCCTACCCTCCCCCGTGTGACGGGGGAGGAGAAGAAAAGCGGTGCATGCTATAAACCCGTCAACAAGAACCAAGGGCGACACCATGACCCCGCCATCGGACGAACCCGCACCGCGCCGCTCCGGCGTCGATCCCAAGCTGCTGGAAATCCTGGTCTGCCCGGCCTCGCACGGGCCGCTGGAGTACGACGCCGCGGCCGGCGAGCTGATCAGCCGCAAGGCCGGGCTCGCCTATCCCATCCGCGACGGCATCCCGATCATGCTGGTGAGCGAGGCGCGTCAGATCAGGGACGTGCCATGAGCGCTGAAAATCAAACGCAAGAGGGGCAGTTCCCCAAGGCGGCGCCCGACGAAGGCAGCTACGAGACCACCGCGCCATGGCCGACCGAGCTGCGCGTCTTCAAGGAAGAGGGCCGCATGGAGGTCGAGTTCTCCGACGGCATCACCCACTCGCTGCCGGCCGAGTATCTGCGCGTCGAGAGCCCGTCGGCCGAGGTGCAGGGCCATGGACCCAGCCAGAAGAAGATCGTATCCGGCCGCCGCCATGTGAAGATCGCCGCCGTCGAGCCGGTCGGCCACTACGCCATCCGCATCGTGTTCGATGATCGCCACGACACCGGCATCTATAGCTGGTCGTACCTGCGCGAGCTCGGCGACAGCTACGCCGAAAAGTGGGCCGCCTACCAGGCCGCCCTGCTCTATCGCGGGCTGAGTCGCGACCCCTAAAGGCCTGCCATGAAGATCGCCATCGCCGGCGCCGGCATCGGCGGCCTCACCGCCGCGATGTGCCTCCATCGCGCCGGCTTCGACGTCGAGGTGTTCGAGGCCGTGAGCGAGCTCAGACCACTCGGCGTCGGCATCAACATCCAGGCCGGCGCCGTGCGCATCCTCTCGGGCCTCGGTCTGCAGCCGGCGCTCGCTGCCACCGCCATCGAGACGCGCGAGCTGCGCTACGCCAACCGGCATGGCCAGACCATCTGGGCCGATCCGCGCGGCCGGCATGCCGGGCTGCCGTGGCCGCAATTCTCCATCCATCGCGGCGAGCTGCAGATGATCCTCTATAGCGCCGCCGAGCGGATGCTGGGCGCGGGGAGGATCAAGTTCGGCCGGCGCATCGCGGGCTTCGAACAGAAAGGCAAGAGGGTCACGGCGCACTTTGCCGACCGTGACGGCGCGATCGTCGAGACGACGGAAGCCGACATCCTGATCGGCGCCGACGGCATCCACTCCGCCGTGCGCGCACACTTCCATCCCAACGAAGGCCCGCCCAAGTGGCAGGGCATCCTGATGTGGCGCGGCGTCACCGTGGGCAAGCCCTATCTCGGCGGCAACACCATGGTGCAGGCGGGCCACCACAACCAGAAATTCGTCTGCTATCCCATCAGCCGCGCCCACGCCGAGCGCGGCGAAGCGCTGATCAACTGGATCTGCGACCTGCACATGGGCGATAACGCCATGTTGCCGCGCGAGGACTGGAACCGGCCGGGCAGGCTCGCCGATTTCCTGCCGCGCTTCGAGGATTGGAACTTCGGCTGGCTCGACGTGCCGGGCGTGATCCGCTCGGCCCACGCCATCTTCGAGTTCCCCATGGTCGATCGCGATCCGTTGCCGGGCTGGAGCCATGGCCGCATCACGCTGTTGGGCGATGCCGCGCATCCGATGTATCCCATCGGCTCCAACGGCGCCTCGCAGGCGATCCTCGACGGCGAGGCGATCACCCAGGAGCTTTTGGCCGGCAGCGATCCCGAAGCAGCCCTGCTGCGCTACGAGCGCCGCCGCCTGCCGCCAACGGCGGGCATTGTCGAAAGCAATCGCCGCAAGGGCATCGACGTCATGCTCGACCTCGTCGAGCAGCGCGCGCCGCAAGGCTTTGCCGATCTCGAAAGCGTGCTGCCGAACGATGAGCTGGAACGGATCGTCGGCGACTACAAGAAGCTCGCGGCCCAGGACCGCGAGACGTTGTTGAAGCTGGCGTCGGCCCAATAAAAAACCGGCCCTGCTAAGGACCGGCCGTGGTAGCGGTTGTTCCGGTCATCACATCACCGGCCGCCACCGAGAGGGACTATGTCAGAGGACGATGACAGGATTATGGCGGTCTTCGCGCCTCTTTTCTCTGCTCCTCCCCCGTCATACGGGGGAGGATACAGGAGGGGGAAGGCAACAAAGGCGATCTCTCGGCATATGAGATCATTCCGATCTGAAACCAGCCCGCATCAAGTATGTGGCCTGCCCCCTCCCTGCCCTCCCCCGTACGACGGGGGAGGAAAAGAGGGGGCATGAGCCTCGGCCGCGCCGTCGCCACGGTCGGCGGCTTCACGCTGCTGAGCCGCCTCGTGGGTTTCGTCCGCGACGTCGTGCTTTCGGCGGTGCTGGGCTCGGGCGCCATCGCCGATGCCTTCATCGTCGCCTTCAAGCTGCCGAACTTCTTCCGCCGGCTGTTCGCCGAGGGCGCCTTCTCGGCGGCCTTCGTGCCGCTGTTCTCGCGCGAGCTGCAGGACCATGGCCGCGCCGAAGCGCTGGCCTTCGCCCGCCAGGCCCATGCCGCCCTGCTGCTCGTGCTGGTGCCGTTTTCGATCGTGCTGATGCTCGCCATGCCGTGGGTGCTGACTTTGCTGGCGCCCGGCCTGCGCGACGATGCGCCGACCTTCGCCATGGCCGTCGAGTTCGGCCGCATCGCCTTCCCCTACCTGCTGTTCATCTCGCTCGCCTCGCTCTACGGCGGCGTGCTGAACAGCATCGACCGCTTCGCCCATGTCGCGGCCACGCCCATTCTGCTCAATCTCGCCCTGATCGGCGCCGTGCTCGGCCTGACGCCGCTGCTGCCCAACACCGGCTTCGCCGCCTCGATCGGCGTGGCGATCGCGGGTCTGCTGCAATGGCTGTGGCTCTTGATCGCCTGCGCCCGCGACGACGTCGGCATGAAACTGGTGCGGCCGCGCTGGACGGCGCGGGTGGCGCGGCTGGTCACGCTCGCCACGCCGGTGGCGATCGGCGGCGGCGTGCAATCGATCAGCACCATGCTCGACGTGGTGTGGGCCTCGCTGCTGCCGGTCGGCACGATCTCCGCCCTCTACTATGCCGACC
>DATGZZ010000703.1:0-6879 GCA_035296945.1 Reyranella sp. | reverse complement strand
AATTGCCCTGCCCCGAGATCAGCGGCAGACGCATGGAGAAGTCCTGCGCCATGCGCACCATGGCGTCGTAGATCGCCGTGTCGCCGTGCGGGTGATACTTGCCCATCACGTCGCCGACGATGCGGGCGGACTTGCGGAAGGGGCGCGTCGAGTCGTAGCCGCCTTCCTTCATGGCGTAGAGAATGCGCCGCTGCACCGGCTTCAGGCCGTCGCGCGCGTCAGGCAGCGCGCGCGACACGATCACGCTCATGGCGTAATCGAGGTAGGAGCGGCGCATCTCCTCCTCGATGGTTATCGGCGCGATGTCGTGCGGCGGCTGAGGCGGCGGTGGAGGCGCGTCTGGGGGCGGCGGCGCCGGTGGAAGGGTCGTATCGTCGCTCACGGAAACCTGGTTTTGCTCGTTTTTGTGGCCCTGCCAGAGGGCCCGGCGGAACGAAATCGCACCCTAGCAAAACGGCCCGCGAAGACCAACAAAAATCGCTCGCGAGACCGGACTTTAACTTATTGATTTTACTGACTAAATTGAGGGTGAAAACGCCCCTCGAAAAGGCCCGGAAATGACCCCCAAAACAGCCCAAAAAACAGGCCTCCCGGCACCCTCGGTGGCGGTCTTCGACATGGGCGGCGTGCTGCTCGACTGGAACCCGCGGCATCTCTACCGCAAGCTGATCGCCGATCCGCAGGAGATGGAGCGCTTCCTGGCCACCGTGACGACCACGCCGTGGCACAACCTGCAGGATGCGGGCGGCGATCCCGTCGAAGCGACGCGACGGCTCAAGGCCGAGCATCCCGGCCAGGAAGCCCTGATCGAGGCTTTCTACGGCCGCTTCGACGAGATGCTGGAGCATCCCTTCCCCGAGATGGCGGCCCTCGTCGAGCGGCTGCACGGGGCAGGAACGCCGCTTTACCTGCTGTCCAACGCCCCTGGCTTCCTCGACGCCTGGCTGCGCGGCCCCGGCCAGCGCCGGCATCCTTTCTTCGGCCGATTCCGCGACTACGTCGTCTCGGGCGTCGTGCGCTGCCTAAAACCCGACGCGGCGATCTACGACCTGGTCTGCCGCGCCGGCAGTTTCCAGCCGGGCGAGGCCGTGCTGATCGACGACAACCTGCCCAACGTCGAGGGTGCGCGCGCCTTCGGCATGCGTGCCGTCCATCACCGCTCGGCAGCTGAGACAGTGGACGCCCTGCGCAAGTTGGGTCTGCCCGCTTGAAGCTGGCAGCGTGAAGCTACCGCGGGCCCTCGGCGACCTGCCGCAGCCGCTCTATTTCTTCGACGGCCATTGCGTGCTGTGCAGCGGCTTCGTTGCTTTCTGCCTGGCGCGCGATCCCGCAGGCCGGCTGAAGTTCGCCAGTGCGCAATCGGCGCTGGGCCAGCGCGTGCTCACGGAGCTCGGCATGCCTGACGACACTTTCGACCGGACGATCCTGCTGCTCGACGGCGAGGACGTACATACGCGCTCGGCCGCCGCGCTCCGGGCGCTGCGATATCTGCGTGGACCGGTCCGCTGGCTGAGACCGCTTCTGCTGATCCCGACGTGGCTGCGCGATCCGCTTTACGACCTGGTCGCGCGCAACCGTTATCGCTGGTTCGGCCGCCGGCCGGCGTGTTTCGTCCCCGACGCCGCAACGCGCGACCGCTTCATCGATCTGTGAGCCAGCCACGGTAGCGCACCAGCCGGCCGATCAGTGGCAGGCCGATCTGCACGTCGAAGCGAAAACGCCCCTCTTCCTCCGACTCGGACGCCTCGATCGCCGGCCATAGCGCGCGCGGCACAGGCAGGCCGCAGCACCTCATGCCGCGCATCACCAGCACAAGCCGCTGTTCGGCGACGCACACCTCGAGATCGAAGTCGAGGATGCCGAACCGCTCGATAATCCAGCCCGACGGTTTGCGTACACCGATGAACTGCCGCGAGCGCATGACCCGACCGCCGATGCGGCGCGTCCAGATCTCACTGCCGCCTGACGTCTCGAACTCGACGGCGATGGCGGCGTCGTCGGTTTCGGCGGGCAGTTGGAACAACCAGGCAAGGAAGCGCCCCACCGCAGCCTCTGCGCCGGCAACCGCGCAGCGCCCCTGCCAATGTGACGGACCCGCATCGTGCAGCGCCTGTCCGGCGCGCGGTTGGCGGTCGTAGGCGGGTCCGAGCGCCCGCCGGTAGAGCGACGGACGAAGGTCACCGCCCTTCTCGCCCCAGCCGGCGGCGATGCGCAGGCCGGCCTGTCGCCACTCGTCCTCGATTTCCGCCAGCGTCAGCAAGCCGAGGCACGGCATGGCGCCTCGGAACGAGGCGCCGCGCGCGAGCTTGCGGATAAGCGCCGCCGCCGGCGTGACCGGGATGAAGGGACCGTCGCCACCCTCGGCGATCAGGCACCAGGTGCGGCTCCGGGCGCCGGCGTGCAGCTCAATGCGCAGGCCCCCGCGATCCGTGCCGAGAAAGCGCAAACGATCGGCAATGCGCACCAGGAACGGTGCGGCGGGCACCAAGGACCGCAGCAGCCGACCGCGGACCAGCCACGACAGCGACCACAGCCCGACATGGAGGATCGACAGTTCCATCCCGGCGCCGGCGTAGGTGTCGCGAATGCCGAAGCGTTGAGCGAACAGCGCGGGCTCCGGCAGGTCGCAGGCGGCGACCCAGCGCCTGCCCAGACCCGGCAGCTTCATGCGGCGCACGTCGCCCCAGACGTGTCGGCCCGGCTGATCGGCGATCGGCCTGCCCGCACCGCCCAGGATCGTCGCTACCAGGGCCGGGCCGCGCGGCACATCGTTGCCGGGCATGATGCCGAAGGCGACGCGCTCGACCGGTCCGGTCTTCAGCGCTTCCTCGACGACTGCGCCGGTGATGGCAGGCGCGGTGCTGGCACCCGAGCAGACCAGAACGTTCGCTTTCAGCGCCGCCTCAGCCAGGCGATCGATGCCGTGCACGAAGGCCGAATCGTCGGCGAGGTCGACATAATGGACGCCGTGGCGAATACAGAGCTCGGCCACCGCATAGTCCTGTCCCTGGAAAGGCCCGGCGATGTGGACCACCAAATCATGGCCGCCCTCGCCCAGCACGCCCTCGAGATCGCGGCGCCAGTCGAAGGCACGGCTGGAGGCGCCGAGCTCGCGCGCCAGGGCATCGACGGCGCCGTGGTCGCGGGCGGCAATGGTGAGAGCGATGCCCGGATCGCCGGCGAGCAGACGGCAGAGCCTGCTGCCGAAGACGCCGGTGCCGCCAAGGACGAGGACGCGCACGCGCCGCTAGCGCATCCGCGCCTGGAATTCGCTGATCGCCGCCGCAGACGCCTTGGCGTAGGTGCCGCGGCGGCTGACGACGACGTTGGTGATGGCGCGCAGCGACAGCGCCATCTCGGTCGCCTTGGCGACGACGGCGATGCCGTTCAGCACCGGCGCATCGTCGATGATGAACGGGCTTTCGCGCGCGAACAGCAGCATCGGCAGGCCGCCCGCCGGGATGATGACCTCGGCGCCCTTCTCGATCAGCGGCTTCACTTGCGCGACGAACTGGCTGCGCACCTGGCCGTAGGCCGTCTCGTCGGTGAAGGCCTTCATGAAGGACGGCAGGTCCATCTTGAGGGCCTGTGTGCCGGCATAGCGCTCGCCAAACCCATGCATGCGGATCTGCCGGTCGTGCCAGGGCACGAAGACGGGATCGATGGTTACCAGGCCGAGCCGGCCTCCCATGCTCAGCGCGGCCAGCAGGTTGACCTCGCCCAGGCCGATCACCGGGATGTCGACGGCGCCCTTGATCTCGATCAGGCCGGGCTCCTGGAAGTGACCGATCACGAAGGCGTCGTAGCCCGCCTTCTCAGCAGCCAGCGCGTTGCCGATGACCTGCGCGGCGCAGCGGAACTCGGTCAGCGCATGGAAGGAATGGTCGGGCGGATCGAGGCCGTTGACCTCGAAGGTCATGCCGGGGGCCGCGACCTTGGACAGCATCGCCTGCAGCCGCTCGATGTAGGGCGCCTGTTCGACGGGATGAACGAAGCTCTGGTACCAGATCCGCGCCAAGGTCAGCCTCCCCCAAGACTCCGTCGGAAACGCCAGTAGCGCAGTCCGAAGTTCATCGGCAAGTCGCCGTCGAACACGAAGCCCATGCGCTCGTAGAGGCCTCGCGCCGTCGTCATGGCTTCGCTGGTGTGAAGCCCGATCTGCGGCGCACCCTGCTGGCGAGCCCGCTCGATGCACCATTCGGTCAACCGGCGCGACAGGCCGCGACCGCGCGCCGACCGCGCCACGCCCAGGAGGCGCAGCGAGGCCCATTCGCGGGGGAATATCTTTCCGTCCGACCGGCCTGGCGGGAAGAAGAATACGACGGCGTCGAGCCCGGCCGGGCCGCGGATACCTGCGATCTCGGCGTCACGCAGTCCGCCTGGTGCCTGCGCCAAGCCGGCCTGCAGGCGCATCCAGGCATCCGGCCCTATGCGTTCGGCATAGTCGGCATAGGCCTCGAGCAGGAGACACCCGACCGACGCGTGATCCGCCTCGGTCAGGTGCTCGATCGCGCTCACGTCCTAGAACGGAATGTCGTCGTCGAGTTCGGCCTTGCCGCCGCGCGCCGCCGGACGGCCACCGCCGCCGCCCGCTGGCGGCCCACCGCCCATGTCGTCATCCATGCCAGCGCCCGCGCCGGCACCCGCCTCGCCACCACCGCCGCTGCGGCCGTCGAGCATGGTGAGCGCGCCGCCGAAGCGCGGGATCACGACCTCGGTCGTGTAGCGCTCCTGGCCGCTCTGGTCGGTCCATTTGCGGGTCGAGAGCTGGCCCTCGACATAGATCTTGGAACCCTTGCGCACGAACTTCTGTGCGACCTCCGCCAGCTTCTCGTTGAAGATGACGACACGGTGCCATTCGGTGCGTTCCTTGCGTTCACCGGTCTGGCGATCGCGCCACGTATCCGACGTGGCCACCGACATGTTCACCATGGATCTGCCATCCTGCATGGACTTCACTTCGGGGTCGCGGCCGAGATTGCCGACCAGGATGACTTTGTTGACGCTGCCCGCCATGGGGGCCTCCTTGGCTTTCCCGGTGCCGCGGGACGCGGCACCTACCTCACGGGGCCAAACTACCGCAGGGACGTTGTGGGCAACCACCGATTTTGGGTTGCAACCACCCGCCAGCGTGAACTTCGCTCATGCTGGCCCGCCGACAATTCATTGGTTGGCCAAGCAAACCCTCCCCTATCCTCCCGCCCCATGAGTAATTCCTTTCACGTGTCGCAGGTCTCGCGCGGCCAAGCGTTCGCCATCCTGGGCGGGGCCGCCCTGATGATGACCCTGGCGATGGGCATCCGGCAGAACCTGGGCCTGTTCCAGGCGCCCGCCTCCAAGGAGCTGGGCATCGCCATCTCCGACTTTGCGCTGGCCATCTCCGTGCAGCAGGTTGCCTGGGGCCTGAGCCAGCCGTTCGCCGGCATCGTGGCCGACAAGCACGGCACCAGAGGCGTGGCGCTGGTCGGCAGCCTGCTGTTCATCGCCGGCGTCGTGCTGACGGCGACGGCCCAGGGCGCCTTGCCGATCGTGCTGGGGGCTGGCGTGCTGATTGGCGTGGCGCTCGCCTGCACGACCTCGGGCATCACCGCCAATATCGCCGCGCGCGTCGTGCAGCCGACGCGGCGGACACTGGCCTTCGGCATCGTTTCGGCGGCGGGCTCGGTCGGCACCATGCTGACCGCGCCGATCGCGGCCTACATGTTGAACCACGATGGTTGGCGCGCCGGCCTGTGGGCCTTCGCCATCCTGGCCGTCGCCATGCTGCCGGCTGCATGGCTCGGCAGCCGCGCCGACAAGCTGCCCAACAGCGGGACGGCCGACCGCGACCTCAGCCTGACGGGCGCGCTGCACGAGGCGCGGCGCCATCCCGGCTACGTGGTGATGTCCATCGCCTTCTTCGTTTGCGGCCTGCAGCTCGTGTTCCTGACGACCCATCTGCCGACCTACCTCGCGCAATGCGGCATGGACGCGTCCTACAGCGCCCTGGTGCTGATGCTGATCGGCGGTTTCAACATCCTGAGCTCGTGGCTGTTCGGCTGGCTGGGCGACAAATATCCCAAGCGCCTGCTGCTGGGTGGCATCTACCTGGGACGCTCCGTCGCCTTGGCCCTGTTCTTTCTTTTCCCGCCCACGCCGCTCTCGGTGGTGCTGTTCGGCGCCACCATGGGTGTGCTGTGGCTGGGCGTCATTCCGCTGGTCAATGGCCTGGTCGTGCAGATCTTCGGCCTGCGCTACCTCTCGACGTTGACCGGCATTGCCTTCCTCAGCCACCAGGCCGGCTCCTTCCTCGGCGCCTGGGGTGGCGGCTATCTCTTTGATCTGATGGGCTCCTACGACCTCGCCTGGAAGATCGGCGTGTTCATCGGACTGGTTGCGGGCACGATGCAGCTGCTGATGAACGACCGTCCGACGGCCAGAATGCAGGCACTGCATGCAGCGGCGGCGTGACGCTGGGACTAGGCAACCTGGGGGTTAATCGCCATATGCGGTGATCCCCTGCATCGCCTATTCTTGCCGGTACCGATGGCCAAATCACGCTCCCCTGTTGCCGAGCCGCACCGCTTCATCTCGATCCGCGGCGCTCGCGAGCACAATCTGAAGAACGTCGACCTCGACCTGCCGCGCGATCGCCTGGTGGTGATCACCGGCCTGTCGGGTTCCGGCAAGTCCTCGCTCGCCTTCGACACGATCTACGCCGAAGGCCAGCGCCGCTACGTCGAGAGCCTGTCGGCCTACGCCCGCCAGTTCCTCGAACTGATGCAGAAGCCCGATGTCGATTCGATCGAAGGCCTGTCGCCGGCGATCTCGATCGAGCAGAAGACGACGTCGCGCAACCCGCGCTCGACGGTCGGCACGGTGACCGAGATCTACGACTAC
>DATGZZ010000702.1:0-4800 GCA_035296945.1 Reyranella sp. | reverse complement strand
CAGAAGCGCCACAGGTAGTGGCGGCCCTGCTCCTCGGGCGTCGGCGCCCCGATGCGCCAGACCTGGACCGATTTCGGCTCCAGCGTGCCGACGATGCGCTCGATCAGGCCGCCCTTGCCGGCAGCGTCCCAGCCGTCGAGGCCGATCAGGACCCGGCCGCCGGTACGGAGATTGTGGACCTGCAGGTCGAGCAGCCGGTGCTGGAGCTTTTCGAGCCTGTCTTCGTAGTCGTCCTTGTCGATCGGGTCGTCGTCCATCTCGATCTTGTCGAGGCTCGGCCACTTGCCCATCAGTTCCTCCGGTGCGGGATCGTGCCAGTGCCGGAGTCCGGAGGCAAACTCCACCCACATCGACAGGAGATTGACAGCGCCAAGCCGCACGACGACTAATCTCGCCGATGGCCGACGCCCAACCCACCATCCGCTACACGCAGAGCGCAGGAAAGCCCGTCATCGAGGTCGCCGGCACGTGGACGGTGTTCAGCCTGCGCGGCATCCGGCGCACGGCCGAGAAGGCTCTGCAGGCGGCGGGTGCCGGCAAGGCCAACCGCGTCGTCGACGCCAAGAAGGTCGAGCGGCTCGATACCGCCGGCGCGCTCGAGATCCTGCTGCTGGCCGGCGGGCCCGACGCCCAGATCGAGACGGCCGAAAAGGCCCATGCCGACCTGTTCAAGGTCGTGCAGGACAACATGTGCGAGGCGCCGGCCGAGCGCCATCCGAGCTGGCTCGCCCACTGGCTGGAGGAAATCGGGCGCAACACCGTCCATCTCTACGAGCAGGGCGTGAATCTCGCCTCTTTCTTCGGCGAGATCCTCGTGACCTTCGTCGAGGCCTGCCTGCAGCCCAAGCGCTTCCGCCTGAACGCCGTCGTCCGCCAGATGTACGAGGTATGGATCCGCGCCCTGGTGATCGTGGGCGTGCTCACCTTCCTGATCGGTGTGGTAATCGCCTATCAGGGCGTCCAGCAGCTGAAGCAGTTCGGCGCCGAGACCTTCACCGTGGAGGCCGTCGGCATCGGCATGTTCCGCGAGCTCGGCGTGCTGCTCACCGCCATCATCGTCGCCGGCCGCTCGGGCAGCGCCTTCACCGCCCAGATCGGTACCATGCAGGTCAACCAGGAGGTCGACGCCATGCGCACGATCGGGCTGAACCCGATCGAATGGCTGGTCATGCCGCGCATCTCCGCGCTGGTGATCTCCATGCCGCTGCTCGCCTTCTGGGGCGACATGACCGGCCTGCTGGGCGGCGCGGTCGCCTGCACCGTCTATCTCGACTTCACGTTCGTTCAATTCTTCGAGCGGCTGCGCGACACGGTGGGACCGTGGCATTTCTACGTCGGCATGATCAAGGCGCCGGTGTTCGGCGCGGTGATCGCCATCATCGGCTGCTTCGAGGGCCTGCAGGTCCGCGGCAGCGCCGAGAGCGTCGGTCAGCTCACCACCAAGTCGGTCGTCGAATCGATCTTCTGCGTGATCGTGCTCGACGCGATCTTCTCGATCATTTTCCTGCTGGCGAACGTGTGATGGCCGATACCGCCGCCCCGGCGAAGGACCATGCCGAGAAGCCCGCGCCGCCCAAGCTCTTCGAGGGCGGCCAGCTCGTCGATCATAGCGACGGCCGCGACGTCGTGCTGAAGCTGCGCGGCGTGCGCACGCAGTTCGGCGACAACATCATCCATGACAATCTCGATTTCGACGTATTTCGTGGCGAGATTGTCGGCTTGGTCGGCGGGTCGGGAACCGGCAAATCCGTGCTGTTGCGCACCATCATCGGCCTCAATCGGCACACCAAGGGCACCATCGAGGTGCTGGGCGTCGACACCGCCACCCTGCACGGCAAGGAAGAGCGGGCGATGCAGGCGCGCACCGGCGTGCAGTTCCAGGACGGCGCGCTGTTCTCCTCGCTGAGCGTCACCGAGAACATCATCGTGCCGGTCCGCGAGCATGTCGGCCTCGAGGAGCAGACGATGCGCGACATTGCCGCGCTCAAGGTCGCGATGGTCGGGCTGCCGCCGGACGCCGGCGACAAGAAGCCCTCGGAGCTTTCCGGCGGCATGCGCAAGCGCGCCAGCCTCGCCCGCGCCTTGGCGCTCGACCCGGACGTGCTGTTCCTCGATGAACCGACCGCGGGTCTCGACCCGATCGGCGCGGCGCACTACGACGAGCTGGTCAAGGGCCTGAACAAGAGCCTTGGCGTCACGATTCTCATGGTCACGCACGATTTGGACAGCCTTTATGCGGCTTGTGATCGCATCGCCGTGTTGCTCGACAAGCGTGTCGTGGTAGGTACGATAGACGAGTTGCTGGAGTTCGAGCACCCCTGGGTCCAGGAATACTTCCATGGACCGCGCGGGCGGGCGGCGGCCCCGGCGGCCCGGCAGGAGTAGAGCGGCGGCAAATGGAAAGAAGATCGCCTTATGTGCTGATCGGCGCGGCGATGATCCTGTTCATTGCGGCCGTCGCGGCTTTCGTCATCTGGAAGCTGCGTGCCGGCGATCGCACGGCCTACGCTTACTACGACATCCTGTTCTCGGGTGACGTGCAGGGGCTGACCTCCGATTCGCCGGTATTCTATCGCGGCCTGCGCGTCGGTCGCGTGTCCAGCATCCAGCTCACCTCGCGCGTCGACACCCAGCGCTCGACCGGGCGCGAGCGTCTCAGCGAGAAGATCGAGGTCACGGTCGCGGTCGACTGGAACATCGACATCCGCGACCGCTCCTACGCGGTCTTCGAGAAGCCGTTCATCGCCGGCGCGCCGTTCATCCAGATCGTCGGCCGTCTCGACGTCGACCAGATCAAGCCCAAGAAGCGGCTGGGCGACAAGCCTTACCCCGAGATCCGCGAGGGCGCGTCGTTCCTGCAGGCCACTTCGACCTCGGCGCAGGAGCTGCTGACGAAGGCCGGCGTCACGGTCGACCGCCTGAACGAGCTGTTGAGCCCCGACAATGTCGGCGCGGTTGCCGACACGCTGCGCAATCTCTCGACGTTGAGCACGGCACTGGCCAAGCAGGACGGCGCCATCCAGGCGACTCTCGCCGAGCTTCCCATCGCCATCGCCGAGTTCCGCAAGACCTTCGAGAAGGTGAACACGGTGGCCGAGTCGCTGAACGTGCTCGCCCTCGAGCTGGGACCGCAGGACGCTTCGACCAAGAAGGCGCTGGCCGGCAAGGAACCGAGCGAGCTCAACAAGACCATCATCGAGGCGCGCGTGGCGCTGAAGAACATCGACAACGCGGCAGGCCAGCTCAGCAAGCTGGTCAGTGACAGCAAGGGGCCGGTCAAGAATTTCACCGAGGCGGGCCTTCCCGAGCTGTCGATGACCATCCGCGAGCTGCGTCAGCTCACCGCCAATCTGAACGTCATCGCTACCCGGCTCGAGCGCGATCCGGCGGGCTTCGTCTTCAGCGGCAAGCAGGGATACACGCCTAAATGATCGCCCGCCTGGCCGCCCTCGTGGCGGCCGCCACTGCGCTTGCCGGCTGCGCGCTGCTCGAGGCGCCCGAGCAACAGGACCTCTACACGGTGACGCCGAAGAGCACCTTCGATCCCGACCTGCCGTCGGTCTACTGGCAGCTCGCGGTCGAGCCGCCGGCCGCCGCCGCCAACCTCAACACCGGCCGCATCGCCATCGCGCTGACGCCGACCTCGACGGACTACTACGCCAAGGCGGCGTGGACCGACCGGGCGCCGCTGATGGTGCAGACGCGCATCGTCGATTCGTTCGAGAACACGCGCAAGATCGTGGCGGTCGCCCGCGAATCGATCGGCATCCGCTCGAACTACGTGCTGCAGCCCGACCTGCGCAACTTCGAGGCGCTCTACTACTACGGCAAGCCGCCGGTCGTGCGCGTGCGCATCATCGCCAAGCTGGTGCGCATGCCCGACCGGCAGATCATCGGCGTCGCCTCTTTCGAGCGTTGTGTGCGGGCGCGCGCCGACACCATTCCCAAGGTGGTCGAGGCGTTCGATCAGGCGCTGGGCAGCGTCATCAAGCGCCTGGTCGCCTGGACCTTGCGCACGCCGCCGGCGCGCCCGCCGAGCGACGACGCGCCCTACAACATCGAGCGCTTCCGCAACCCGGCCAACGCCGTGGTCGACAGCGAGAACTGTCCCAAGGGCAACGACGCCTCGATGGTGCCGGTCACGGACGAGTAGTTATACGCGGTCCGAATATGAGCTAAACCCTCTTCTCGACCATCGACCACGCCATGTCGGCCAGCGCCTTGGCGCGGTTGCCGTACTTGGTGGCGGTCTCCGACGAGGCATTGCCGTCCAGCCCGCGCTTGTAGACGCCCTGCACGATGGCGGCGAGGCGGAACAGCGAGAAGGCGAGGTAGAACTCGAAGGACGGCACGTCCTTGCGGCCGGTGCGCCGCGCATAGGCCGCGAGGTATTCGGCCTCGCTGGGAATGCCGAATGCCTTGAGGTCGAGGCCGGCATAGCCGCCCGAGGCGCCGAAGCCCTCGCCGAAGTGATACATCATGCAGTTGTAGCCGAGGTCGGCCAGGGGATGGCCGAGCGTCGAGAGCTCCCAGTCGAGCACCGCCACGATCCGGGGCTCGGTCGGATGGACGATGGTGTTGCCCAGCCGGTAGTCGCCGTGGTTGACGCGCGTCTCGTCGCCCGGCGGGATGTTCGCGGGCAGCCATTGCTTCAGCTGTTCCATCGCCTCGATGTGCTCGGTGCGGGCGAGGTCGTACTGGCTCGACCAGCGCGAAATCTGGCGCTGGATGTACTGGCCCTCGCGGCCGAAGTCGCCGAGGCCGACGGCGCGGTAGTCGACATTGTGGATGCGGGCCAGC
>DATGZZ010000701.1:0-2509 GCA_035296945.1 Reyranella sp. | reverse complement strand
GGTGGTGGCGACGACGTTGCCCTTCCCGTCGGCCGCGGTGAGATGCGTGGTGTCGGCGCCTTCCTTGGCGAGCAGGCCCGACGTCCAGTGCTTGGCGCGGCCGAGGTCGATGCCGGCGCGGCGCTGGTCGGCATAGGCCTTGGAGGTGATGCGCTCGACCGGCACGTCGACGAAGGCCGGGTCGCCGCTCGCCTGGGCGCGGTCGGCGAAGGCGATCTTCAGCACTTCGGCCAGGAGATGCAGGGTCTCCACGGTGCCGAAGCCCAGGCTCTTGATGTCGTAGCCTTCGAGGATGTTCAGCATCTGGGTGATGTGCACGCCCGATGCCGCGGGCGGCGGCGGGCCGACGATCTCCCAATCGCGATAGCGGCCGCGGATCGGCGTGCGCTCGACGACACGGTAGTCGGTGAGATCCTTCTTGCCGACGCAGCCACCCGCCTTCTGCATGCACTCGACCAAAAGGTCGCCCAGCGGTCCGCCATGCAGGGCCGTTTCGCCCTTCTGGGCAATCAGGGTCAGGGCCTCGCCATAGTCGGCCTGTACCAGGCGCGTGCCCGCCTTCAGCGGCGCGCCGTCGGGCAGCAGGCGGGACGTCGCCAGCTTGTCCTTCAGAAGATCCGCGGCAGCGCTTTCGATGCAGTCGGACAGGTACGGCGTCACCGTGAAGCCGCGGGTGGCGTGCCGGATCGCGGGCTGCATGACGTCGGCAAGCGACATCGTGCCGTAGCGCCGCAGGGCCAGGGTCCAGGCCAGCAGCGAGCCCGGCGCGGCAACCGCCTTCGGGCCGACCTGGTTCTCGCGGCCTTCGACGTCGTAGACCTCGGGTGCCGCACCAGCGACCGGCCGGTACATGTCGGGGCGGCCGGCCAGCGGCACGGCGCTCATGCCGTCGATGACGGTGTGGGTGCCGTCGGCGAGACGGATATGGCAGGTCGTGCCGCCGATCAGGCCGACCATCATCGGCTCGACGACGGTGAGCGCAAATTGCGCGGCGACCGCGGCGTCGACGGCATTGCCGCCGGCCGCCAGCATTTCCATGCCGGCGGCGGAGCCGAGCGGATGGTTGGTCACCACCACGCCCTTGGTGCCGTGCGCCGGCTGTTTCTCACACGTGAAGAGCGTGCCGGCGCGCTCCCGCCAGTTCGAGCCGCTCACGTCAGTAGATCGTTTCCTTGAGGCGCTGCGGATAGTTGCGGTCGTAGGCCTCGGCATCGAAGTCGGCCTGTGCCGCCTTCAGCATGACGCCGCTGCTGGGCAGTGCACTTTCGGGCAGATGCCGGCTGGCATCCCACAGATGCGAGCGCACCAGCGCCTTGGGGCATTGGGTGTAGACGCTTTCGGCGGTGACGATGATCACGCTGCGCGGCGCCTTGCCCTCCATGGTGAAGGAGGCGCAGAGCTCGGGATCGACGCTGATGGCAGCGCGCCCATTGATGCGCAACGTGCGGCCGATGCCCGGGATCAGGAACAAGAGCGCAATGCGCGGATCACGGACGATGTTGCGCAGCGTGTCGATGCGGTTGTTGCCGCGCCGGTCGGGCAGCATCACGGTGTTCTTGTCGACCACCCGCACGAAGCCCGCCGGATCGCCGCGCGGCGTGCAGTCCAGGCCCTCAGGACCGGACGTCGCCAACACCACGAACGGCGAGACTTCTATGAAACGGCGATAGTGCTCGGAGATGTAGGGAATCTCCTTGATCACCGCCGGGCCGGCCGGCTTGCCATAGAGCGCTTCGAGTTCGGCTTCGGACGTGACGAGATGCTGCACAGCGACCCCTTTCGTCAGGTGCGTCGTCTGTTATCCCAGTGCGCCCCCATCGACAAGCCCGCCGGTCGCCTGTCGCCCCTCGAAATTGCGATTCGCCGCGCTGGCAACGCTATGATGGGGCAAGGCAATCAGGCGGGAGACAACATGCCGGACATCGGCTGGCAGGTCGGCATCGACATCGGCGGCACCTTCACCGACCTGGTGGCGCTGAAACCCGCGACCGGCGAGCTGCGCTCGATCAAGGTGCCGACCCAGCGCAACGATCCCGTGGCCAGCATCAAGGCGGCGCTTGCCGCCGCGGGCCTGGAGGCCATCGATGTCGACGACCTGGTGCACGGCACGACCTTGGTGACCAACGCCATCGTCGAGGACCGAGTCGAGCCCGTGGCGCTGATCGCCACCCAGGGCTTCGAGGACGTGCTCGATATCGGCCGCGCCGGACGCCAGCATCTCTACCGCCTCGACCTGCCGCCGAAGCGCGCCTCCCAGGTCCCGGCCGAGCGGCGCATTGGCCTGGCCGAACGCGTCGATCATGCGGGCGTCGCCGTGCGCGCCCCCGACGCCAACGCGATCGCCGACGCCGTGCAGCGCGCAAAAGCGAGCGGCGTCGAGAGCGTGGCGGTGTCGCTGCTGCATGCCTACGCCAATCCGGCACATGAACGCGCGCTCGGCGCGGCGTTGAAGGCGGCGATGCCCTTCGTCTCGCTGTCGCACGAGGTCAATCCCGAGACCCGCGAGTTC
>DATGZZ010000700.1:0-4153 GCA_035296945.1 Reyranella sp. | reverse complement strand
CTATTCGAGCCCCGGCATGTTCGTCGTGCGGGCCGACAGCCGCTATCGCACCATCAAAGATCTCATCGGCCGCTCCGTCGTCTGGAATAGCCGCGGATCGGGACTGGCGCTGCAGGGACGCTTTGTGATGGAAGGGCTCGGTCTTGATCCCGAGAAGGACTTCGAAGCGATCTACACCGCGACCCTCGCCGAGGGACCGATGATGATCCTCGAAGGCCGAGCGGCGGCCCTATGGGGGGCCGGAAATCGCTGGCCGGGATTCGTCAAGATAGCGAACGATGCCCGCGGGGCGCGCTTCATCACGCCGGATGACGACCAAATCACGCGCATCGTCGACAAGTACCCGTTCATGCGGCGCATCTCCATCCCGGCCACACGCTATCCCGGCCAACCCGACTCGTTGCTGACCGTCGGATCGTGGAGCTATGTGTTGGCGCGGCCAAATCTCGACGAAGCAGCGGGCTACGATTTGGCGGCGGCGCTGCACAAGGCCGAGCGCATGGGCAACATGTTCGGCGGCCAGGTCGACGAAAGTACTGCGCAGAATACTCTCAAGGCGTTGCCCCGGCGGGACGCCCTGCATCCGGGCGTCGAGCGCTACTTTCGCGAAGCCGGCCTGATCAAGTAAACGATCGGGGCCCTGGGTGCTCGTGGTCACCCTGAGATTTATCTCATGGATCGGGACAAGGGCATGGTATTCCGGATTCCTTGGGTAGACCTTGGACCGGTAGCGGCATTTCCATGTGGTCGCGCACGCCTTTGCAGAGAGGGGCTCGTCGCTTGCGGCGGCGCTCGCTGTTGGCCGGGTTGGCGACGGCCGGCGCGGTGGTCGGCGATGGCGCCGCGCAGGCGAGCGGCCTGAAGTTCGGCACGGCGGCCGAAGGCGGTGGATTCGTCGTCTATGCAGGCGCCTTCGTCGACGCGGTCAAATGGGCCAGTCCGTTGCTCGGCATCAAGCCCATACCGACGCGCGGCAGCGTCGAGAACATGCCGCTGCTGCAGGAAGGCAAGCTCGATATCGGCCTGGTGTTCGGCGAGGTGGCGCAGCAGCTCTTCAACGCCAAGGAAGGCGCGCCGACCAATCTCAAGGTGATCTGCACCGTGTACGCGAGTCCCGGCATGTTCGTCGTGCGCGCCGACACCCGCCATCGCACCATCGAGGATCTCAAGGGCCGGCCGGTCGTCTGGAATGCCAAGGGCTCGGCGCTGGCCCTGCAGGCACGCTACGTCCTGGACGCGCTGGACCTCGATCCTGACAGGGACTTCGAGGCGATCTACACCGAACGCATGATCGACGGTCCGGCCATGGTCCTCGAAGGCCGGGCCTCGGCGCTGTGGGGCGCCGGCAACCGCTGGCCGGGCTTCATCAAGGTCGCCAGCGACCCGCGCGGCGCGCGCTTCATCACGCCGACCATGGAGCAGCTCGATCGCATCGTCGCCAAGCACAATTTCATGCGGCGCATCGCCGTGCCGGCCGGGCGCTACCCTGGCCAGTCCGATCCGCTGCTGACCGCCGGCTCGTGGAGCTACGTGCTGGCGCGGCCTTACCTCGACGATTCCGTGGGCTATGCGCTGGCGGCGGCGCTGCACAAGGTCGAGCGCGCCGGCGGCATGTTCAACGGCCAGCTCGCCGAAAGCACGGTCAAGAATACGCTTGCCTCGCTGCCGCGGCCTGACGCGCTGCAGGGCGGCGTCGAGCTCTACTACCGGGAAATCGGCGTGATCAAGTAATCTTCTGGACCACCGGCCTCTGGCCGGCATCACGATCATGAGCCGGCCAGAGGCCGGCGATCCGGAAGAATTTTCTCTGCGCTGCAGGCGGTGGAGACAGAACTGCTGCCTCACCGCCGCTATTCGACCGCCCGTTCCATTGCCCGTGTGATCGGCCAGCACCTACAGTCAGCGCATGCTGAGCCTTGCCAACCAGTTCGTTGCCCGCGCCACACGCCTGTTCTTCGCCACTGTCGGCGAGCCTGCGCTGTGGACCGTCTCCGCTCAAGGTCGCGTCGTGGGCTCGCTGGTCTGTCAGAACGGCTCCTGGCGCCTGTCCTGGTTCAATGGGGCCGACCACCGGCTCACCAGCTATGCCGGACCGCTCGGCGGCGACGTCGAGGTCTTGGCGGAGACCCTGAGCGCGCGGCTGGGCGCCCCGGTGCGCCTGGAATCGCAGCCGGTCTAAAACCGCGCAGTTGAGATTTCCCAAGCAACGACCGACAGTGTCGCGGTAGCGCCGCTTCTGTCCTCACGGGTGACTGATCCATGGATGCGATCGACAGGAAGATCGTGGCCCTCCTGCAGGAGGATGCCAGCCTCTCTTTGGCGCAGATCGCGCACCGTGTCGGCCTGTCGCAAAGCCCGTGCTGGAAACGCATCCAGCGCCTGGAGAAGGCCGGCGTCATCCTGCGTCGCGTGGCGCTGATCTCGCCGGAATCGATCGGCATGGGGCTGACGGTGTTCGTCTCGATCGAGACGGGGGACCATTCCTCGGCCTGGATCGCCAAGTTCGCCCAGCTCGTGACGGCCATGCCCGAGGTCATGGAATTCCACCGCATGGCCGGCGACATCGACTACATGCTGCGCGTCGCCGTGACCGACATGCAGGCCTACGACGCCTTCTACAAGAAGCTGATAGACACCATGCCGCTCAAGAACGTGACGTCGCGCTTCTCGATGGAGCGCATCAAGTCGACGACGGCCTATCCCATCGCCGCCGACGTGAAGGCTGTGAAGAAGCGGTAGATCCTTCATATTCCTCTCCCCCGCTAGGGGGAGAGGTTAGGTGAGGGGGTTGCACGAGCTGTCGATGCCCCCTCACCCAGCCTCTCCCCCTAGCGGGGGAGAGGAGCATGACCGTTACGCAGCGCATCGAACAGCTTCCTCGCCGGCCGCGACAGGCGCTTTGAATCGCGGACGCAGAGCATCAGCTCGCGGTTGGCCCACGGTTCGGCGAGGCGGACGAGGGCGAGCGGCCGGCCGCGGCGCTGCCGGCGCGCCGTCGCCTCCGGGACGATGCCGGCGCCCACGCCGGCCGCCACCATGGCGCAGACGGCATCGAGGCTGCTCACCCTGACGCGCAGGCGCAGCATGCGGCCGAGCCGGGCCGCCTGCATCGCCAGGTGGCCGTCGAGCGCCGTGCCGCGCGGCAGGCCGACGAAGTCGAGGTCGAGCAGCTCGGCGAAGCCCACCCGCCGGTGCCGTGCCAGCCGATGGCCGGCCGGCGCGATCAGCACCAGCCGGTCGGGCCGGAACGGATGGCTTTCCAGGCCGGCGGTGAGGGCCGCCCGCGAGGCGATGCCGATGTCGGCGTCGCCCGCGGCGACGGCAGCAGCGATCGCCGGACTCTCGCGGTCTTCCAGATCGAGGTCGATCGTGGGATTGGCCGCGAGGAAATGCGCAAGCAGCCTGGGCAGGTGCTCCGACAACGCCGCGGTGTTGGCCAGCACGCGCACGCTGCCCTTCAGGCCACGCGAATAGGCTGAAAGATCGCCGCGCATGGTGTCGACCTGCTGCAGCACGATGCGGGCATGGTCGAGCAGGCTGCGCCCGGCAGCGGTCAGCTGCACGCCGCGCCGGCCGCGCTGCAGCAACGGCACGTCGAGCATCTCCTCCATGCCGCGGATGCGTGCGCTGGCCGATGCCAGGGCAAGGTGCGAGCGCTCGGCGCCGTGCGTGATGCTGCCGGTCTCGGCGATGTGGCGGAACAGGCGGAGATCGGTGAGATCGAAGCGCATGGCAGAGCCTACGCTCCAGCCGAAGGCAGAGTCCATATTCTCCGCATTGTCCTCATGCCGTGGGCAGCGAATCCTCTGCCATGGCTCTTCCGACCCTGATCTTGGTCTGCCTGGTGTTCGTCCTGGCCGGCTTCACCAAGGGCATCATCGGCCTCGGCCTGCCCACCATCGCCATGGGGTTGCTGGCGGTCGTGCTGCCGCCGGCTGACGCGGCTGCGCTGCTGATCCTGCCCTCCCTGATCACCAACGTCTGGCAGATGCTGGACGGTCCGTATCTCGGCCGTCTGCTGCGCCGGCTGTGGCCGCTGAACCTCGGCGTCTGCCTTGGCACCTGGCTGGGTGCCGCCCTGCTGGCCGGTATTGGCCGCCGCCATGGCGGCCTGGCGCTCGGCGTCGCGCTGATCGCCTATGCCGCCTCAGAT
>DATGZZ010000699.1:0-2150 GCA_035296945.1 Reyranella sp. | reverse complement strand
GCGCGTCTTCGGCACGTCGGGCCCGCAGCCGGGCTATTCGCTGTCCTGCTACCTGCCGCACGCCAACCATGCCGACGGCGAGGGCCGCATCCGGCCGGAGTTCGTGTGGGGCACGCTCGACTGCCCGGGCGCCTTCGCCGTGCAGGACATCGACGACATGCGCCCCGCGCTCACCGGGCGCATGACGGCGCGGGTAATCGAACCGCCACGCGTCGGCGAGCGCTGCGCCGTGGTCGGCTGGAAGATCGGCGAGGATGGCCGCAAGCTCTATTCCGGCACCGCCCTCTATACCGAGAGCGGCCGGCTGTGCGCCGTCGGCACCTGCACCTGGATCGTGCTGAAGGACTAGCGCCCAGGCGACTTGTCGCGCACGAAGATGGTCGACACCTCGTCGCTGTAGGCGCGCCGCCAGCCCGGCAGGCGGGCCAGCAGCTGGTTGGCGGCCTGGTCCGGCATCAGCAGCGTCCACTCGACGGCATGGCGATCGAGCAGGGCCTCGAGCGGCTCCTCGCCGCGCAGCGCCACGGCCTCGACCTGGCGCTTGATGAAGTCGCCGCCATAGAGCTCGCCCCGGCCATCGACGAAGGTCGGGATGCCGACGCTGATCAGGTAGCCGCCAAAGCCGTAGTGGTTGAACACGCGCTTGCCCGTAAGGCCGGCGTCGCGCGCGAAGGCGATCGCGGCCGACGGCGCGTTCTCGGGCGGCGGGGCAATGCGGCCAAGTCCGATCAGCACACCCGCCATCAAGCCGGCGAGGCCGAGGCAAGCGGCGAGCGCCGCGGGGCCGGCCGGCCGCGAGAAAGCATTGAAGCGACCCTGCGCCTGCGGCAGGGCGGCGATCTTGGGGAACTGTCGCGCCAGCAACGGTGCGATCGCGAGCGGCGCCAGCGTGGCCAGAAGCTCGGCGTTGCGGGCGTAGCGCAGGAAGAGATGCAGCAGGCCGATCACGATCAGCAGTCGCACCAGCGGCAGCTTGAGCCCGCGCGACAGGGCGAGATAGACGGCCACCAGCAGCACCAGCTCCTGCACCGGCTGCTTCTGGAAATCCGGCGCGCGCCATTCGGCGATGACGCGCAGCGCCTCGCCGAAGCCGAAGATGCGCGAGGTCACCAGGATCGATTCCGGCCCATAGGGCGTGATGCAGGCGGCCAGCAGCGCCGCCCCGCCGAACTTGGCCCAGGCGATGAACAGCGCACGCCGCTCGGCGGCATCGCGCGCGCCCACCACGGCATCGAGCGCGAAGGCTCCCGCCAGCACCAGGCCGAGCGTGAAGCCGCCATGCATGTTGGCCCACAGCAGCATGACCAGCAGCAGCCGGTAATCGGGCGCGCCGCGCTCCTCGACGGCGCGCACCAGGCCCGCGACCCACAGGAGGATGAGCGGGAACACCAGCATGTGCGGACGGGCGAGCAGGTGCGGCGCCGTCATCGCAAGGGCCGCCGCCGTGAACAGCAGCGCCGGCAACGGCCGGATATCGCGCATCAGCAAGCGCGGCAGCAGCGCGAAGGTGAGGCCGATCGCGGCGGCGGCCAAGGCCGTCACCCCGCCCCAGCCGCCGACGTTGAACGCCAGCGCCAGCAGGACCTGCGACAGCCATTCCTTGGCGATCCAGGGCTGGCCGGGGAAGGTGTAGGAATAGCTGTCGGTCGTGGGCACGCTGCCGTGCGTCAGGATCCAGTTGCCGACGGTGATGTGCCAATGGGTGTCGGGGTCGCTCAGCAGCGGCAGGCCGGTCGGGTTGTTCAGGAACACGAAGACGGCAAGGCCCAACAGCAGGGGCCACGACACCGCCCACGCCGAGCGCGAGACGGCGAGTGGTCGGGCGTGCTGCTCCAGGGAAATGGAGGGGCCGGACGTAACGGCCATCATTGGCTCCGAAATAACTATAGGAAATTAATATAAAGGATTGATATACAACATTTTTCATTAGCGTACCAGTACCAGACATCGTCGGATATACGGGTCGGTGATGCGAGATCTGGTGCTGATCGGCGGCGGGCATGCCCATGTCCACGTGCTCAAGCAGTTTGGCGAGCGGCCCCTACAGGACGCGCGGGTGACCTTGGTCGGCCGCGACGTCGAGACGCCCTACTCCGGCATGATCCCGGGCTTTGTCGCCGGCCACTACAGCTTCGAGGAATGCCATATCG
>DATGZZ010000698.1:0-4882 GCA_035296945.1 Reyranella sp. | reverse complement strand
TTGTTCGAGACCGGGGCCGGCGGTTCGGCGCCCAAGCATGTCGAGCAGTTCCAGAAGGAAGGGTATCTGCGCTGGGATTCCCTGGGCGAATTCCTGGCGCTCGGCGCTTCGCTGGAACATCTGGCGCAGAGAACCGGGAATGAGGAGGTGAAGGTCCTGGCCGAGACGCTCGATGAGGCCAACGGCAAGATCCTCGAGAACAACCGTTCGCCGGCGCGCAAGGTCGGCGAACTGGATAATCGTGGCAGCCATTTCTACCTGGCCCTGTATTGGGCGCAGGCGCTGGCCAGGCGGGACAACAGCACGACCCTGTCGGCCCGCTTCAAGCCGCTGGCCGAGAAGCTGGCGGCAGCTGAGGCAAAGATCGATGCCGAGCTGATCGCCGCGCAGGGCAAGCCGGTGGATACTGGCGGTTATTACCAGCCCGATCAGGCCAAGACATCGGCAGCGATGCGGCCGAGTGCGACGTTGAACGCGGCACTCGCTGCTCTCTGACGCAGCGCCAGTCGAATCCGCCGCGGGCATGGTCAAGTGGTGATCGGCGGCGCCGATGGCTGTCGCACCGGCTGGGTCGTCTGCCGGCGCGACGCAAAGGGCGGCCTCGATATAAGAGTCGTGAAGACCCTCGCCGAAGCCTGCGAGGGTCTTTCCATTCTGGCGGTCGACATGCCGATTGGCTTCGTCGACGTGCCGCGGCCGGCGCGCCTCTGCGAGGTCGAGGCGCGCAAGCTGATGCCGGGCAAGGCGAGCTCGGTGTTCCCGACGCCTTGCCGGCCGGCGCTGGCGTGCACCACTCACGCCGAGGCCAACGCGCTCAGCAAGACGCTGGGCGTCGGCATCAACCAGCAGACCTTTCACCTGTTCCCCAAGATGCGCGAGGTCGATGAGCTGCTGTGCTCGCAGCCGCGGTTGAAGCGCATCGTCTACGAGGCCCATCCCGAGCTCGCCTTCGCGCGCATGAACGGCGGCAAGCCGGTGCTGAGCAAGAAGCGCCAGCCCGAAGGCTACGCTGAGCGCTGCAAGCTGCTGGCCAGGCACGGCTTCCCCTGCCCCGTCGACCGTCTCTCCGGCGCCGCCCGCGACGACATCCTCGACGCCATCGCCGTCTGCCGCACGGCACTGCTGATCACCCAAGGCGAGGCGACACGCCTCGGTCCCGCCAAGGTCCGCGACAGCCGCGGCTTGCCGATGAACATCTGGTTCTGATGACGCACCGGAGCTGCCGCACGAAAGCTGTCATCCCGAGGGTAGCGAGGGACCTTTAAGGCTGCAGGAAAGGTCCCTCGCTACGCTCGGGATGACAATGTTGGCTTGGCGCGCGTCGGGCGCCACTACTCCGGTTTGATCCCCGCCGCCTGCAGCACCGGGCCCCAGATAGTGGCTTGCACCGTCAGCCACTTCGCCAGCTCCTGCGGCGTGCCGCCCATGGCGACGAAGCCGCGCTTGCGCAGCTCCTCCTTCATTTCCGGCGTCGACACGGCGGCATTCAGCGCTTCGTTCAGCTTGGCGATGACAGGCGCCGGCGTGCCGGGCGGTGCGATCAGCGTGTAGACGATGGTGCCGTCGACGTCGCCCGCGCCCAGCTCCTTGAATGTCTTGATCTCGGGCGCCGCGGCCGCGCGCTCCGGTGCTGCCAGCGCATAGGCCTTGAGCTTGCCGCTCTGGATGTGCGGCAGGACGCTGGTCAGGCTCGACATGCCGAGCTTGATGTGGCCACCCAAAAGGTCGGTGACCAGCGGGCCGGTGCCGCGAAAGGGCACGTGGGTGAGCTTGATCTTGTTCAGGAGGGCGTAGCGTTCGGCCGACAGGTGCATGGGCGTGCTGACGCCGGCGGTGCCGTACTGGACCTCACCCGGCGCCTTGCGCGCGGCCTCGGTGATCGCCGCCAGGTCGGCCCACGGCGCATCGGCGCTGCCGACGAACACCGATTCCTGCTTGGCGACAAAGCCGATCGGCACGAACGCCGCCGGATCGTAGCCGAGCCTGGCGACCAGGAACGGATACAGCATCTGGTTGTTGCTGCTGAACAGCACGGTGTGGCCGTCGGGCGGCTGCTTGGCGACGTAATCGTGCGCCAGGTTGCCGCCGGCGCCGCCCTTGTTGTCGATGATCACCGTCTGGCCCAGCGCCTTCTGCATCGGCTCCTGGATGGCGCGCGCCAGCGCATCGGTGCCGCCACCCGGCGGAAAGGGCACGACGACCTTGACCGGCTGCGACGGGAAAGTCTGTTGAGCTCCCGCCCCGCCCGCCGCTGACGCGGCGAGCGAAGCGAGGATAAGCGTACGCCGCCTCATCGATCGGTCCCTCATCGATCCGTTGACGAGCGGATGGCCGCGGCGCCGCCGCCGACCTCGATCTTCTGGCCGGTGTCGGTGAGCTTGCCGTCGTCGTTCTTGAACACCTGGATGTTCTTCTGGATCATGTTCTGCGCCGCCACGGTCTTGCCGTCCTTGGAGAAAGACACGCCCTGCGACCAGGCGCCGATCGGCGCCTCGCTCACTTTGGTGAGCGTGTCGCCGTCCAGCCGGTACATCACCAGCATGCCGTTGGGCTTGAACTGCGGCGCGTCCTTGGGCCGGGTCGAGCCGCCATGGGCCACACCCGCCACCCACTTGCCGTCGTTCGACATCATGGCGCCCTCGAGGTTCTCGTGGCCGATGTCGACCGTGCCGACGATCTTGGGCTGATCGCCCGAGATGTCGATGACGGTGAACATGCCGTTGGCCTTGGGATCGCCGAGGCTCGCCACCACGGCGTACTTGCCGTCGGGCGTGATCGACACGGCGTAGGGCCGCGGCGCCACGTCGAGCGTAGCCTTTTCACTGATCGAATCGGGCCCGAGCTTGACCACCGCGACCTTGGCGTCGCCGTTGCGCGTGGCCACGCCGGTGGCGCCGTCGGGCGACACGGCGACGTGGCTCAGCAGTGCTGCCGCCGGCACGAGATCGATCGTCTTGACCAGGCTCACCTTGTTGCCGTCGATCGCCAGGATCGAGACGGAACCGGCCATGCGGTTGGAGACGTAGGCGCGCTTGCCGTCCTTGGTCAGGGAGATGCCGGCCGCACCCGCGCCGGTGTTGATGGTGTCCAGCACCTTCATCTGCTTGAGGTCGACTACGCTGACCTTGGTGTCGGGCTTGGTCTTGGTCTTGTCGGCCGGATCGATCTGGGTCGAGGCCGCGACCAGCGCCAGCGATTCATCGGGCGTGATGGCGACCGAGGTCGGCGGGCCGACGACGCTGCCCGGCACGTTGTCGACGGTGCCCAAAACCTTCACCGGCGACTGGCCGAGATCGAGGATGGTGATCGAATCCGGCGTCGGATTGTCGGCATTGCTGGTGACGCCGTTCACCTGCTTGACCTTGTGGTCGTTCGACGACACGGCGATCTGCGCCCAGGCCGGCGCGGCGAGACCGAAGCTAACGCAAACGCTCGCGATAATCGTGTTCCGCATGACGTCCCTCCTGGCCCGCTCGCTTGATTGGAGCATTGGCCGGGAGGGACCCTAGAGCATGTACCGTGCAGATGGAATCAAGTCTTACGGGGAGCCGATCAGACCATGCCCAGCGCGTGTTTGTAGGTGTCGAGCAGCGTCTCCTGCTCGGCGCGATCGGCGGCGTCCATCGAGCGCAGCGAAACGATCTTCCGCATGGTCTTGACGTCGTAGCCCACGCCTTTGGCCTCGCTATAGACGTCCTTGATGTCGCTGCCGATCGCCTTGCGCTCCTCCTCGAGCTTCTCGATGCGCTCGACGAAGCTCTTCAGCCGGTCGGCCGAGATCGGCCCAGCCTTGGTCTTCTTCGAAACGGCGCTGCCATCGGGCATGTCCAACACTCCTTGATCACGTCGGCCGGACCATAGGAGCGCAGGCCGTGTCGGCTCAATGACGACGCGGGGCTGAATGATGGGGATATCGGGGAGTCATTTCCCTCCCCCGTCTTACGGGGGAGGGTTAGGGAGGGGGAAAGCCCTGTCGCGACGAGCGAATTTACAGATCGGAAATGATCGGAGACCATCTGTGCGGCCTGCCCCCTCCCTACCCTCCCCCGTAAGACGGGGGAGGAGATGAAAGGAAGAGGCGCGCTACGCTCACCCGTGCTTGTGCTGCGCCTTGTCGAAGGCCTTCTTCTGGTCGCCCGAGGCATCCTTCTGGTGCTTGGCCTTCCAGTCGTCGTACGGCATGCCGTAGACGACCTCGCGCGCCTTGGGATCGGGAATGTCGATGCCCTGCTTGCCCGCCTCCTCGCGGTACCAGCGCGACAGGCAATTGCGGCAGAAGCCGGCCAGGTTCATCAGGTCGATGTTCTGGACGTCGGTGCGCTCCTGCAGGTGCGCGACCAGGCGGCGGAAGGCGGCGGCTTCGAGTTCGGTGCGGGTCTTGTCGTCCATGGCAGTTTCTCCTTGCGCCGGATATAGGCTCAGGCCAGCGCCGCCGCAACGGCGGCCCCGATCGCCGGCGCCAGCCGGCGCCCCCAGACACCGGCATCGTCGGGCGCGGCCATCAGGTCCTGGCGCACTTCCAGCGAGCAATGCGGCAGCGCCCGCGGCCGGGCATGGGCGGTCAGCGTGTATTCGTACGAGGCGCGCGCCGAATAGGGTTCGTTGTCGCCCACCACCAGCGCCTTGTCCTTGCGCAGCTCGGCCAGCAGCGGCTCGGGCAGCCGCGGATCGTCGTTCCACAGCACGCCGACATGCCACGGCCGCTTGAAGCCCTTCATCTCGGGCGTGAAGGAGTGCATCACCAGCAGGCAGATCTTGCGCCCACCCGCCGTCATGCGGTCGAGCTGGCGATCGACTTCCTTGTGATAGGGCCAGAAGCAGGCGTCGGCGCGGGCATCGATCTGCTGCTTGGTCAGCACCTTGTTGGCCGGGATGACGACGT
>DATGZZ010000697.1:0-5668 GCA_035296945.1 Reyranella sp. | reverse complement strand
CGCCGCCCCGGCCGCATGCGCTTCGAGTACGACGCGCCCTCGCAGCTCAAGATCGTGGCCGACGGCTGGCAGGTCACGATGTGGGACAACGCCACGCGTGACTTCGGTCAGTGGCCGATCGGCTGGACGGCCGCCTCGTTCCTGGTCAAGGACCCGCTGGTCCTGTCGGGGGACCTGCAGGTCGAGAAGCTCGAGCGGGCCAACGGCATGCTGGAAGCGACCATGAGCCAGGCGCGCAAGCCGCAGGACGGCAAGGTGATCGTCCGTCTTGGCGAGAATCCGTTGCTGCTGCGCGGCTGGACCATCATCGACAACCGCGGCAACCGCGTCACCGTCTCGCTGTCAGACATGCAGACCGGCCTGCAGCTGGCCGATTCGCTGTTCAAGGATGAAAGTGGCCGCTGACGGGCTTCGCGCTATAACCCCCACATGAAGAGCGTGTGGGACAAAGTTAAGTGAGCAAGCTGATCGTGCGGGCCTCGACCGAGGCGGATGTGGCGCGCTGCGCCGAAATCTACGCCCATCATGTGCTGCACGGCACGGCCTCCTTCGAGGTCGATCCGCCTGACCTTCCCGAGATGAAACGCCGCCGCGCCGCCGTGCTCGATATCGGCCTGCCGCATCTGGTGGCCGAGCGTGAAGGCCGCGTCATGGGCTACGCCTACGCCGGCAACTGGCGACCCAGGCCCGCCTACAAGTTTTCGGTCGAGGATTCGATCTACATCGACAACGACGCCGTCGGCCAAGGTGTCGGCAAGGCCCTGCTGCCGGTGCTGATCGAGCAGTGCACCGCGCTCGGCAAGCACCAGATGGTGGCGGTGATCGGCGATTCGGCGCAGACGCCGTCGATCCGGCTCCATGCCTCGTGCGGCTTCGAGATGGTGGGCACGCTCAAGAACATCGGCTTCAAGTTCGGCCGCTGGCTCGACAGCGTGCTGATGCAGCGCGAGCTTGGCACAGGCGCTTCGTTGCCGCCCGTGGGAAGTTGACATGCGCCTGATCGACTACTTCGATCGCGGCGCCGATCTTTTCCCCGACCGGTACTGCCTGCACGACGGCACGCACGGCTGGACCTATCGCGACGTTCGCGCCCAGACCCATCGCGTCGCCAACGGCCTGCTGGCGGCGGGCCTGAAGCGCGGCGCGAAGGCCGCCGTCTACAGCCCGAACCATGCCGCCGCCTATGCCTGCCTGCTGGGCATCGTGCGCGCGGGCGTCACCTGGGCGCCGGTCAATGCGCGCAATGCGCTGGAGGAAAACCTCTACATCCTCGGCAACACCGACGTCGAATTCCTGTTCTATCATTCGAGCTTCGAGGCCTCGCTGGCGCGCATCCGCGAGGCCTGTCCCAAGATCGCCGAGTTCGTCTGCCTCGACCTGCCGTCGTTCGACGCCTGGCTGGCGATCCAACAGGAGACTGCGCCCGACCTGCCCGACGATCCCGACGGGGTGGCGTTCCTCGCGAGCTCGGGCGGCACGACCGGCCGGCCCAAGGGTGTGCAGATAACCAACCGCAACATCGAGACCATGAACTCGATCTTCTGGGCCTGCATGCCGGTCACCTCGCCGCCGGTCCATCTCATGGTGGCGCCGATGACTCACGCGGCGGGCGTCTGCTCCTTCCCGCTGCTGCCCTATGGCGGCACCAACATCTTCATGGGCACGGCCGATCCCGGCGCCATCCTGGCCGCGATCGAGACGCACAAGGTCACGCACATCTACCTGCCACCGACCCTGATCTACATGCTGCTCGCCCATCCCGACGTGGCCAAGTACGACTACAGCTCGCTGCAGCACGTGGTCTATGCCTCGGCACCGATGTCGGTCGACAAAATGGTCGAGGCGATAAGAGTGTTCGGGCCGGTGCTCACCCAGACCTACGGCCAAGCCGAGGCCTGCATGATCTGCACCTTCTTCTCGCCTGCCGACCATGTCGCGGCGCTGGAGAGCAACAAGCGCCATCGGCTGGCGAGCTGCGGGCGGGCCTCGCCCCTGATGCGGCTCGAGGTGATGGACGACGACGGCAAGATCCTGCCGCGTGGCGAGCGCGGCGAGATCGTCGTGCGCGGCGGCCTGGTGATGGCCGGCTACTACAACAACGAGGCCGCCACCCGCGAGGCCTCGACCTTCGGCTGGCACCATACCGGGGACATCGGCGTCATCGACGAGGACGGCTTCGTCTACGTCGTCGATCGCAAGAAGGACATGATCATCTCCGGCGGCTTCAACGTCTTTCCCAGCGAGGTCGAGCAGGTGCTGTGGAGCCATCCCGCGGTACAGGACTGCGCGGTGATCGGCGTGCCCGACGACAAGTGGGGCGAGGCGGTGAAGGCCGTGGTCGAGCTCAAGCCCGGGGTGACGGCGACCGAGGACGAGCTGATCCATCTCGCCAAGGACAAGCTGGGTGGCGTGAAGGCGCCCAAGTCGGTCGACTTCATCGCGGCCCTGCCGCGCAGCCCGGTCGGCAAGGTGCTGAAGAAGACCCTGCGCGAGCCCTACTGGGCGGGCCGCGAGCGCAAGATCTAAGGACGACAGGCAGGTGCACAGGCAGCTGCACGACTGGCTGCGACGCCTGCCGGCCAACATGCAGGGCGCGCTGTGGCTGGTCGCCGGCGGGTTCATCTTCACCTCGACCGGCGCGATGATCCGTCTGCTCTCGACGCAGATCGAGAGTGTGCAGACCGCCTTCTTCCGCGCCGTCATCTCGGTGATCCTGCTCCTGCCGCTGATTGTCGCCGGCCGGGTCAGGCCTTGGCATTCCAAGCGCATCGCCGGCCATTTCTGGCGCACCCTGATGGGCACCACCTCGATGGTGCTGGGTTTCTATGCCGTCACCATGCTGCCGCTGGCCGATGCGACGGCCATCTCCTTCTCGCAGCCTTTGTTCTCGGTGTTGGTGGCCGCCTTGATCGTCGGCGAGAAGGTGCGCTGGCGGCGATGGAGCGCCACCATCGTGGGCTTCGTCGGCGTGCTGGTGATGGTGCAACCGGGCCAGGGCAGCCTCGAGCTCGGCCATCTGGTGGCGTTGGCCAACGCCGCCACGGTGGCGCTGTCGATCCTGCTGGTGAAGCGGCTGTCCGATTCGGAGACGCCGCTGATGATCCTGACCCAGTTCGCCATCTTCTCCACCCTGCTGCTGTTGCCGCCGGCGATCTGGGTATGGCGCTGGCCCGACCTGTGGGGCTGGGTGCTGGCGTTTGGCGTCGCGTTCACCGCCACGGTCGGCCAGTATTTCTGGGTCCAAGCCTTCAAGGTCGGCGAAATGTCGGCGGTGGCGCCGTTCGAGTACCTGCGCCTGCCCTTCGCGGTTTTCGTGGGCTGGCTGATCTGGAGCGAGATGCCGGTGATCTGGACCTATGTCGGGGCGGCCATCGTCATCGCCTCGGCGCTCTACATCGCCCATCGCGAGGCCCAGCTCGCGCGCGAGCGCAGGCGCGCCGCCCTCGCCAATCCTCAGGAGATCAAGAAGTAGAGATCAGGAAGCCTGGGCCTTGAGGAGCCACGCGCGCGCTTTCGCGCGGTGCGCCTCGGTGATGTGCACGCGGGCCGCTGTGAAGGCTGCGATCATGATCGCGGCGTCGTCGGTGTAGCCCAGCCCCAGCAGGATGTCGGGAATGACGTCGAACGGCATGATGAAATAGGCGAGCGCGCCGAACAGGGTGGCGCGGATCGGCAACGGTGTCGCCGAATCGGTCGCGCAGTAGAAGGCCGCCACGGCGTCCTCGGTGAAGGGGACTTTGCCCAGGGTCTGGCGGGCCTTCTGCCAGAAACCCTGGCGGACCTCAGCCTCGGTCGTGCTCATGGCCTCAAAGGTTGGCAGCGTCCGCCGTCTTGGCAAGGGGGCGGCAGCCGCTTAATAAGTCGCCCGGACACGCAAGGAGCACAAATGAACGTCAAGGGGCAGGCTGCCATCGTCACTGGCGGCGCATCGGGACTGGGCGGCGCCACCGCCTCGGCACTGGCCGCGGCCGGCGCCAAGGTCGCGATCTTCGATCTGCAGGATGAGCTGGGCGCGGCCAAGGCCAAGGAGATCGGCGGCCTTTATGTGAAGACCAACGTCTCCGACCCCGCCAACACCGAGGCCTCGGTCAAGACCATGGTCGAGAAGCTCGGCGCTCCGCGCGTGGTGGTGAACTGCGCCGGCATCGGTCGCGCCGCCCGCACCATCTCCAAGTCCGGCCCGCACGACCTCGCGATGTTCTCCCAGGTGATCCAGGTCAACCTGATCGGCACCTTCAACGTCATCCGGCTGGCCTCATGGGCGATGAGCCAGGCCGAGCCGATGGACGACGGCGAGCGCGGCGTCATCATCAACACCGCCTCGGTGGCGGCGTTCGACGGCCAGATCGGCCAGGCGGCCTACTCGGCGTCCAAGGGGGGCGTCGTCGGCATGACCTTGCCGATCGCGCGCGATCTTTCGAGCATGGGCATCCGGGTCTGCACCATCGCCCCCGGCCTGTTCCTGACGCCGATGATGATGGGCCTGTCGGCCGAGGCGCAGAAGAGCCTGGGCGCGCAGGTACCGTTCCCGCCGCGCCTGGGCGATCCCAAGGAATACGCCCAGCTCGCCATGAGCATCGTCGAGAACCCCATGCTGAACGGCGAGACCATCCGCCTCGATGGCGCCATCCGCATGGCGCCGAGATAGGGCCATGCGGCTGGCGCAGATCCTCGCGACGGTCATGTTGCTGGCCTTGCTGTCGCGTCCGGCGCTGGCCGAGCCGCGCTGGCTTGCCTGCAAGTTCAACGACATCAGCGGCAAGGTGCAGAACTTTGTCATGGTGTTCGACGACATACGCGGCACCGCCGCGCTGTTCGATGGCTACAGCCTGATCGATGGCGCCAGCACCACCATCAACTTCCAGGCGCTGCGCACGCGGTTCCCGCAGTTCAACGTCACCTACAACAGGAACGACGGGGCCCTTGCGGTCTCGCCGATCGGCGTGGGCGGCATCCTGCACGGCGAATGCCGGCGCAGCGCGCCACCGCCGGGCGCTCCGGCAGTGCCGCAGTGAGGGCGGCGGTCTGGTTCAGTAACCCAGGTCGGCGTTGCGCTCGCAGCGCAGGTCGACGACGCCGTTCTCCATCGACTGCTGGCCGGGCGTGGTCTGGCCGTTGCAGGTGAAACGGATGCGCAGCATCTTGGGATTGGGGTCCTGGTTGCCGAAGATGTAGGCCATCGCCGGCACCTGGCAGCGCGTCGAGTTCTCGCCGCAGATGTCGCGCACCTGCTGGGTGGCGTCGACGGTCGAGCTGGCGCCGCCGGGGCCCCAGGTCGCCTCCAGGATGGAGATGGTGCGCGGCACGATTTGCGGACCCGCGACGCAATCCATGCGCACCTTGAGGCCCGAGATCACGACCTCCGACAGCACGAAGCGCTGCGGCTGGCAGGTCCAGATCACCGTCAGCCGCTTGTTCATGTCGGGCCGTGGGTCGCCGTAGCTGGCGGCGTTGGCGAAGGCATCGCACGGGTAGCCGTTGGGGCAGGTGACCCGCCCGGTGATGTCGGCGCTCAGCCCATCCTGCGGCAGGCCCCAGTAGGCACGCTGTATGGCCGCCTGCGAGTTCACTTTGCTGGGCCCGCCGCTGCAGGCCATCGCCGTGGCAACGCACAGGATCACAAGAGAAAGAATACGGGCCAGGTTCATGGCTCCCCCAGATTGCCGCC
>DATGZZ010000696.1:0-17573 GCA_035296945.1 Reyranella sp. | reverse complement strand
AGCAGGAGGTCATCAAAGCCTTCAACAAGCGCTTCCCGAAGGTCAAGGTCTCCATGGTGCGTGCGCCGGGCGGCCAGCTCATCACCCGCATCAAGACCGAGGCGGCGGCCGACAAGCTGGCAGCGGACGTCATCAACCACTCCGATCGCGGCCTGATGCTGGCGATGATCGACCTGTTCCAGGACTACACGCCGCCCAACGCCGCCGACTACCGGCCCGACGCCCTGGTCTCGCCCAAGCTGTGGCCCGGCGTCACGCTGGGCTGGGCGATCGCCTACAACACCCAGCTGGTGAAGAACGCACCCAAGACCTGGATGGATCTCACCAAGCCTGAATACAAGGGCAAGCAGATCGGCCAGGTGGTCGGCCCCTCGGGCGGCACGACCTGGACGCGCGTCATGTTCGAGCGCCAGGTGCTGGGCGAGGATTACTGGCAGAAGCAGGCGGCGCTCGGCATCGCGCTCTTCCCGTCCGGCGCGCCGACCTCGGACTCGCTGGTCCGCGGCGAGATCTCGATCGCACCCCTGCTCTACAACATCATCTACACCAAGATCGTCGAGGGGGCGCCCGCCGAGGCGATCTTCGCGCCCGAGGGCGTGCCGATCATCCCCTACGCCGACGGCATTCCCAAATCGTCAAAGAACCCCAATGCCGCCAAGCTGTTCATGAACTGGCGCCTCAGCAAGGAAGGCCAGGCGTTCCAGATCGCCAAGCTCGGCAACATCACCTCGATGAAGGACCCGCCGTCCTTCCCCAAGGGCTGGGATCCCAAGGTGATCAAGGTCTGGGTGCCGAACTACGACCAGTTCGAGAAGCTGCGCGAGCCCTGGCTCGAGCAGTGGAACAAGACCTACGGCTACCGTCAGTGACCAGCGCGCTTCTCATCGAGGACCTGGTCAAGCGGTTCGCGACGGGCAAGCCCGCCGTGGACGGCGTCAGCTTCGACGTGCCGGCGGGCGAGATCGTGGTGCTGCTGGGGCCTTCGGGCTGCGGCAAGACCACGACCCTGCGCTGCGTGGCGGGTCTCGAACATCCGACGGGCGGCCGCATCTCGATCGGCGACCGCGTCGTCTCCGAGCCCGAGCGCGGCCTCCTGGTGAGCCCGCGCGAGCGCGACATCGGCATGGTCTTCCAGTCCTACGCCGTGTGGCCGCATATGACGGTGCGCCAGAACGTGGCCTATCCGCTGAAGCACCGCCGCAGGAACGGCGGTGGCGGCGACATCAACACCAAGGTCAACGAGACCTTGGAGCTGGTCGGCCTCGGCGACTACGCCGAGCGGCCGGTGACGTCGCTGTCGGGTGGCCAGATGCAACGCGTGGCGCTGGCGAGAAGCCTGGTCTATCGCCCGCAGCTCCTGCTGCTCGACGAGCCGCTCAGCAACCTCGACGCCAAGCTGCGCATCCGCCTGCGCGACGAGCTGCGGCGCATCCTGAAGCAGACCGGCATGACCGGGCTCTACGTCACGCACGATCAGTCCGAGGCCGTGGTGCTGGGCGACCGCATCGGTGTGATGAAGGACGGCAAGCTCCTGCAGATGGCGCCGCCGGCCGAGATCTATAATCGCCCGGCCGATCCCTTCGTCGCCAACTTCACCGGCGCCTCGAACGTCCTTCTGGGCAAGGTGCTGGCGCGCAGCGGCGACAAGGCCACGATCGATCTCGGCGCCGCCGGCCGCATCGAGGCCTGGACGCCGCAACCGCTCGCCGTCGGCGACAAGGCGCGTGTCGCCCTGCGCGCCGAGAACGTGCGTCTGGGCGAAAAGGGTCCGGCCAACGCCTTCTCCGGCCGCGTGATCGAGCGCCGCTATCAGGGCATGCAGACCGTGTACGACGTCGAGCTGGGCGGCCAACGCCTCGAAGCGCTCGAACTGGGCACGGCCGCGCGCCACAGCGACGGCGAGCTTCCCCTCACCCTGCCGCCCGACCAATGCTGGGCCTATCGTGACGAGGGCGCCGCCTCGGTCGAGTGAACTTTGCCGGGAGCGCGCCACTCCGTGGCGCGTCTTCTCATGATTCGGACCGCGGGCGTCTCGCCCGCCTCATGAGCGGCCAGAGGCCAGCGGTCCGAATATGACGCGCCACAGAGTGGCGCGCCCCAGCAAAGAACAATACCAGTCGGCAGGCGGATAACGCCGCGAGTCTCCGGAGCCTAGGGTCGTGTCACTGACAACAACCCGAAGGACCCGATCATGTCGAAGGAACAGGACAACAAGGCCATCGTCGGACGCTGGTTCACCGAGTTCTGGGGCAATCCCTGGAATCCCAAGGTCGTCGACGAGCTCGCCGCGCCCGACATCCTGCTGCAATACTCCCTGCATGCGCCGCGCCGTGGCCGCGAGGACGTGAAGAACTTCATGATCGCCTTCCGCGAGGCCTTTCCGGACCTCGAGTTCGGCGGCGCAGCCGACCTCATCGCCGAGGGCGACTACGTCGTCGGCCAGTGGAAGGGTGGCGGCACGCACACCGGCCCGGCTTTCAGCGACTTCCTGATCGGCTCGCTGCCCGCCAGGTCCGGCCGCAAGATGCGGTTCACCGGGACCACCGTGCTCCGCATCGAGAACGGCAAGGTCAAGGAAGAGATCGGCCTGGACGACGGCGTGACTGCGCTGCAGCAGCTCGGCATCCTGAAAGCCGCCTGATCCAACAACGGCGCCAGGGTCGGAGGTTCAGCCTCCGGCCCTGAGCGCCGCCTTCAGCGCCGCCGCGAGCGCAGTGTCGTCTTCGGGCAGCAGCACCTGCGGATCGAGCGTCAGCACGCCGCGCGCCGAATGGCGCTCGGACAGATGCACCGGCGGGTCGCCACGCTGCAGATGGGCGCTGAGCGCCAGCGCGTCCGGCACGACGATCTCCAGCACCGGCACGCGGCCGGTGACCGATGCCGGCACCAGCGTTGCCTTGTGGCCGTTCAGCGCGGCCGCGATCGCTTTCAGCCGCGTCTCGAGCCGGGCATTGTCGGCCGCATCGTCGGCATTCACGAACCGATCGAGCGCCGTCAGCAGGCCCACGATCTCCTCCTTGCCCGCCTTGAAGCCGCGGCCGATGCCGTGATGCGGCACACCGCACAGATTGGCGCGATCGACCAGCTTCGGCGGCGTCCAGGTCTCGGGCGAGACATCCATGTCGAGCTGCTGCAGCAGCGCCGACGCCACGAGATCGCGGCGCCCGGCCAGGATGCCCGACGCCTGCGGCCCGCCCAGCGCCTTGCCGCCGGAAAAGGCCACCAGATCGGCGCCCATGGCGATGAAGCGTTTTAGATTCTCCTTGGGCGGCAGCTGCGCCGCAGCGTCGACGATCAGGGGAATGCCGGCGGCGCGGCAGGCCGCGATCGCCGTCGGCAGATCGGCGAGGCTCGTGGCATTGGCCGAGAACGCCATGGCGACCACCGAGGGCGACAGCGCCACCTCGATCTCCCATGCTTCCAGGCCGCGCACGCCGGCGCCCGTGCCACGGTCGTTGTGGCCGATGTCGATCAGCCGCGCCCCCGACGCGGCCAGCGCATGCGCGTAACCGGTGCGATGGGTGCGCGGGATCAGGACGTCACGCGGAAAACCATCGGCATGCGGCAGAGCCGCCATCTTCGCCACATCCCAGCGCGCAATCGAGGCCGCCGCCCCCAGCGTCAGTGCCGCGGCCGCGCCGGTCGTGACCAGTCCTGCCTCAGCGCCGGTCGCTTGGGCGATGCGTGTGCTGGCGGCGTCCTGCAGCTCGCCAATATCGACCGAGCCTCGCGACGCCGCGGCCATGGCTTCGACGACTTCCGGCGCCATGATCGCGCCGCCCAGGCGCGTCAACGCGCCGGCAGCATTGATGCGGCGACGGACGCCGAGACGGGCATAAGGGTCGCTCATGACCGCGAGCTTAGCCCGATCCGCTAGACCTTCCCAATGATTGCCACCGGCCCGCCACCTGGCGGTCCCTGGTGCTCGGCACCACCGGAGACATAGAGCAGCGTGTCGCCGATCACGCCGGCCAGCACGCCGCCCACCAGGGCGCGAGCGTGGCGCGTCGAATGGATGTCGCTGTCGTCGAGCATGGTGTGGCGCCGGCCGCGGATTTCGCCCGTGGGCGAGGCCTCGGCCTTGGCCAGCACGGCGATGGTCTCGCCGCCCAGACGGGCAAGCACACGGCGGGCGGCGTCGGCGTCGATGGCGTCCTTCATCACGTCGTGGTCGATCACCAGGTCCCCTGTCCATTGCGCAGAGTTGCCGAGCACGACGACTTCATTGCGCAGGAGCTCGACGCCGGCCGACGTGCTGGCGACTTTGGAATAGAGCGACCAATCCCGGCAGACGGCGGCTTCGGGAGCGTCCTTGATCTCCCCCAGCGCCAGAGCGACGCCCAGGGCCGAGGCGCCGCGCGACAGAGCCATCGAGTAATAGGTGTCATCAGTCGCCACGGCGGCGCCGCGGCGCTCGGCCTGCTCGATGCGCTCCTTGGTGAGCAGCGGGCACTTGATCTGGACGAAATGCACGTCGGCGGCCGTGCCGATGCCGGCATCCTTCATGGCGGCGGCCACGGCTTCGGCCGTCGCCGCGATCTGCGCGGCGCGGCCGATCTCCTCGGGCTTGAAGGGCCGTGTCAGGCCGATGCCGATGGCCAGTCGCGGGCCGGACGCAGCGGCTGTCGCGGGCTCGCGGCAGAACACCAGCAGGTGTGGCGACAACCCGCCCTCGGTGCCGCCCGACATGACGATGGCGACGCGGGCCTCGACCTCGGCCATCGGGCATTCCAGGCGCTCGGCCAGCAGGAGCTTCAGGGCAAGAGTCGCATAACCGCGGGTAAAATCGTTGACGCAACCGTTGCCCTCGGTCTTGCCGACGATGGCAATGATGGTCGCGGGATCGATCTCGCCGCGGTCGATGGCGGCGGCGAGCGGCGCGGTGTCGTTCGGGCCGGCCGTCGGCAAGCGCAGCACCTTGGCTCGGCGAATGGTCATGCGGCCTTGCCGGCGTCGCTGCCGTGGCGCTGCCGGCGACGACGCACCCAGGTGAACGAGATCAATGCCAGCGCGATCACCAGGAACGACACGCCCGTGGTCACGGTGCCCAGCGCATAGAGCACCGGCGTGGTGACGTTGGTGGTCATGCCGTAGATTTCCAGCGGCAGGGTGTTGAAGGTGCCCGAGGTGTAGAGGCTGCGCGCGAACTCGTCGTAGGAGAGCGTGAAGCCGAACAGGCCAACGCCGATCAGGCTCGGCAGCAGGATGGGGATGACGACGAAGCGGATGGTCTGCCACGAGGTGGCGCCGAGGTCGCGGGCGGCCTCCTCGTAGCGGCGGTCGAAGCGGTTGAAGACGGCGAACATGATCAAAAGCCCGAACGGCAGGGTCCAGGTGAGGTGCGCGCCGAATGCCGAGCTGTACCAGGCGGTGTCCCAACCCAGCACGCGGTACAGCAGGCCGATGCCGAGGCTGATCAGGATCGAGGGCACGATCAGGCTGGCGATGGAGAGATAGAAGATGAAGGCCGATCCGCGGAAGCGGCTGCGGAAGGCGAGCCCGGCCGAGAAGGAGGCGATCACCGTCACCAGCATGGCCGCCACGCCCAGGACCATCGAGCGCTGCAGCGAGCCCGCGAAGTCGCCGACCATCTGCTTCTCGAACAGGTTCTTGAACCAGTGCACCGACACGCCGTTCATCGGGAAAGTGAGCCCGCCCGACGGCCCCTGGAACGACAGCACCAGGATGGTGAGCGTGGGCCCGTAGAGGAACAGCACGAACAGGGCGAAGAAGCCGGCCAGCAGCCAGTAGCCAGGACCGCGACGGCCGTTCACCTCACAGCTCCTTGCGGATGTCGACCAGCCGCATCATGGCGGCGACGGTGAACAGCACCAGCAGCAGCAGGACCACGGCATTGGCCGCCGCCGCCGGATACTGCAGCAGCGACATGGCGTTCATCATCATCAGCGACACCGAGGCGCTCTGGCCGCCGCTCATCATGCGCACGGTGACGAAGTCGCCCATGACGATGGTGATCATGAAGATAGAGCCGATGGCGATGCCGGGCTTGCACAGGGGCACGATGACCGTCCACAGCGTCTGCCAGCCCGAGGCGCCGGCGTCGCGCGCCGCCTCGAGCAGGCTGCGGTCGATGCGCATCATCGAGTTGAAGATCGGCACCACCATGAACAGCGTGTAGAGGTGCACATAGGCCAGCACGACGGCGAAGTTGGAGAACAGCAGGAACTCGAGCGGCTCCCTGATCAGGCCGAGCTGGATCAGCGTCATGTTGGCAAGCCCGTTGCGGCCAAGGAACGGGATCCACGAGATCATGCGGATGACGTTGGAGGTCCAGAACGGGATGGTGCAGACCAGGAACAGCACCATCTGCCAGGTCGGCGAGCGGACATGGAAGGCGAGGAAGTAGGCGACCAGGAAGCCGATCACCAGCGTGAGCGCCCAGGTGATGGCGGAGAACTGGATGGTCTGCCCGTAGGTCCGCCAGGTGACCGGCGAGAGCAGCAGCTCCTCGTAGTTCTGCAGCAGGAAGGCCGGGATGATCTGGGTGGTGTTGTAGTCGAAGAAGCTCACCACGATGATCGTGGCGATCGGCACGACCAGGAACAGCAGGAAGACCAGCGCCAACGGCGCCACCTGCAGATAGGTCACCCAGGCGGAAACACGCTTCATTGGATCAGCGAAGAGCGACTCTCTTCAAACTTCATCTGCCCTCATGCTCCTCTCCCCCGCTAGGGGGAGAGGCGGGGAGAGGGGGTTACAAGAAACCTTCGAAAGCCCCCTCTCCTAACCTCTCCCCTAGCGGGGGAGAGGAATATGAAAGCGAGTCACAAAGGCAACGTCGATGAGCTCGTCGACGCTCGCCGCGCTCTACGCCGCGATGAACTGGTTCCACTTCTGCACCATGTAGCGGTCCTCATCCATCACCGCGTTCCAGCAGGCGACGGCGCCCATGCGGTCGTAGAACGAACCGCCGTCGCGCACGGCGCCGGCCTTCTCGACCACCTGCCCTTGCGGGTTCTTGATGTCGCCCTTGGCGGGCTTGCCTTCCATCCAGAAGCCCCACTCGTCCTCGGTCATGTTGGCCTTGGCCGTGTCGAGCACCGCCGAGTAGTAGCCCTGGCGGTTCAGGAACGCGCCGACCCAGCCCGACATGTACCAGTTGATGTAGTCGTAGGCCGCGTCGAGCTGCGCGCCTTGCAGGTGCTTGGCGAGCGACAGGCCGCCGCCCCAGGCGCGATAGCCTTCCTTCAGGGGCTGATAGACGCAGGGCACGCCCTTGCCGCGCACCGCCGAGACCGCCGGCGACCACATCGACTGGATCACGACCTCGCCCGAGGCCATCAGGTTCACCGATTCGTCGAAGGTCTTCCAGAAGGCGCGGAACTGGCCGTCCTTCTTGGTCTTGATCAGGAAATCGATGGTCTTGTCGATCTCCGCCTTGGTCATGTTGCCCTTGTCGCCGTACTTCACGATGCCGGCCGATTCGCAGATCATCGCCGCGTCCATGATGCCGATCGACGGGATGTTGAGGATCGACGTCTTGCCCTTGAACTTCGGGTCGAGGATGTCCTTCCAGTTCTCGATCTTGCGGCCGACCAGGTCGGGCCGGATGCCGAGCGTGTCGGCGTTGTAGATCGTGGGAATCATGGTGAACCAGTCGGTCTGGCCCTTGGCGAACTTGGTCGAGCCGGCGCCCTCGACGAAGCTCACCGTGTTGGGCGCCGTGCCCTGGGCGATCACCGAATCGGGCTTGAGCTTGCCGGTGGTGAAGATCGGCACGATCTTGTCGAAGTACTTGATCTTCTTGACGTTCATCGCCTGCAGCGTGTTCGCCGGGAAGACCTTCTTGCACATCCAGTATTCGATATCGCCGATGTCGAACGAGTTCGGCTGCGTGACGACGCGCTGCACGACGGCGTCGGAATCGAGCGCCGTCATCTGCAGCGTGATGCCCAGGTCGGCCTTGCACTTCTCGGCGATCTCGTTGATCGCCGACACGCCGGTGCCGCACTGGCGCAGGGTGATGTTCTTGTTGTTCTGCGCCCAGATCACGGGGAAGCCGGTGATCGCGCCGCTGCCGATCGCGGCACCCGCGAAGCCCGCAGTGCCCTTCAGGACGCTGCGGCGTCCAAGATTCCGTTTACGAGCCATCTGACGTACCTCCTTCTCTATCGCCCGAGGACATGAACGTCCTTGGGTGTCCACGACAAAACAACAGGCTGGCCAGGCGCCACCGGATTGGCGTCGAAGCGCGCCTCCGGCACCACGGCCGACAAGGTCTCCAGCCCCATGACATCGACGCCGACCTGCACGGTCGAGCCGAGATATTCGACCGAGCGCGTGACGCCGGCGAGCGAGGTGGCGTCGACCGGCGCGTTGCCCGGCTGCACGGTGATGCGGTCGGCGCGGATCGCGACGAACTCGCCCTCGCCCTTGGCGCGCGCCACGGCGGCCGGCAGCACATTGTGGCCGCCGATGAAGCGCGCCACGAAGGCCGAGGCCGGCTTGTTGAACACGTCGCGCGCCGTCGCGGCCTGCTCGATCCTGCCCTGGTTCATCACCACGACGAGGTCGGCCAGCGCCATCGCCTCGTCCTGGCTGTGCGTCACATGGATGAAGCTGATGCCGAGCCGCGTCTGCAGCGCCTTCAGCTCCTCGCGCATCTTCACCCGCAGGAAAGGATCGAGCGCCGACAAGGGCTCGTCGAGCAGCAGCACCTGCGGATCGGTGATCAGGGCGCGCGCCAGCGCCACGCGCTGCTGCTGGCCGCCGGAGAGCTGCGCCGGCAGACGGCCGGCGAACGGCTCCATCTGCACGCGCTTCAGCATGTCGAGCGCCTGGGCGCGGCGCTTCTCCTTGTCGACGCCGCGCATGCGCAGGCTGAAGGCGACGTTGTCGGTGCAATCGAGATGCGGAAACAGGGCGTAGCTCTGGAACATCATCGCCGTGCCGCGCGCCGCCGGCGGCAGGTAGGTGATGTTCTCAGCCCCCAGGATGATGTCGCCTTCGCTCGCCTCCTCGTGGCCGGCGATCATGCGCAAGGTCGTGGTCTTGCCGCAGCCGCTCGGGCCCAGCAGGCAGCAATAGGAGCCCGCCGGGATGCGCAGGCTCACGGTGTCCACCGCCACGGTCTCGCCAAAGCGCTTGGTCACGGCCACCAGTTCAACGTCGGGCTTCGTTGCCATCGTGCCTCCGGGAAGCAAGCCCCATGCCATTACTGTAAAATAGACGGGAGATGGAGTCTTTGCTGGGAGCGCGCCACTCCGTGGCGCTCATATTCATGCGGCCCAGACATGAGCGCCACGGAGTGGCGCGCTCCCGGCAATGAGCTAGTCTCAATCCATTGGCGCGGCTCTTGCTGCTACCTGGCCAACGGTTTCCCCGGGGAGTGAAACGTATGCGACTGATCGGCGTCGACGTGGGCGGCACCTTCACGGACCTGGTCTATGCCGACACCGAGGCCGGCGAGACGGCTGTCCACAAGGTGTCCACAACCCCGGACGATCCTTCGCGCGGCGTGGTCGCGGGCCTCATGGCGCTTTGCGACAAGTACGGAATCTCGCGCGAGACCATCGACGTGGTGTTCCACGGCACCACCATCGCCACCAACGCCATCCTCGAGCACGACGGCGCCGTCACCGGCATGATCACGACCGGCGGCTATCGCGACATTCTGCATATCGGCCGCCATCAGCGGCCCCAGCACTACTCGATCATGCAGGACATCCCCTGGCAGGACCGTCCGCTGGTCAAGCGCCGCCATCGCAAGACGGTGACGGAGCGGCTGGTGCCGCCCAAGGGCGAGGTTTTGGAGCCGCTCGACGAAGCGGGCGTGCGCCAGGCAGTGCGCGAGCTGAAGGAAGCGGGCGTGCAGGCGATCGCCATCTGCTTCCTGTTCTCCTACCTCGATGCCGCGCACGAGGCGCGCGCGCTCGCGATCGTCCGCGAGGAATACCCCGAATGCTTCGCCACGACCTCCTCGTCGGTGTCGCCGCAGTTCCGCGAGTTCGAGCGCTTCACGACGACGGCGATGAACGCCTTCGTCGGCCCCAAGGTGCGCAACTACGTGACGCGGCTGGAATCGGAGATCGGCGCGTCGGGCTTCAAGGCCGATCTGCGCATCATGGCGTCCAACGGCGGCGTCGCCACGCCCAGCATGGTGGCCGAGCGGCCCGTCCTCACCCTGCTCTCGGGTCCGGCGGCCGGCGTGATCGGCGGCGACTGGGCGGGCGGCCTCTCCGGGAGACGCAACCTCATCACCTTCGACATCGGCGGCACCTCTGCCGACATCGGCATCGTCACACAAGGCGGCTTCGGCGAGGCCACGGCGCGCGATACCTGGATCGCGGGCTTCCCCGTGCTGGTGCCGATGATCGACGTGCACACGATCGGCGCCGGCGGCGGCTCGATCGCCTTCGTCGACCAGGCCGGCGCCTTCAAGGTCGGGCCGCGCTCGGCCGGCGCCGTGCCCGGACCGGCCGCCTACGGCCGCGGCGGCAACCGCGCCACCGTGACCGACGCCAATGTCGTGCTGGGACGCCTCGACCGCGGCAACTTCTTGGGCGGCAGCATGTCGCTCGACGAGGTGGCGGCGCGCCGCGTGATCGGCGAGTTGGCGCGCGAGCTTGGGCTTACCGACCGCGAGGCAGCCGAAGGCGTGATCACCGTGATCAACGCCAACATGGCCAACGCCATCCGGTCCAGAACCGTCCAGAAGGGCATCGATCCGCGCAACTACGCGCTGGTGGCGTTCGGTGGCGCCGGCCCGCTGCACGGCGCCGAAGTTGCCGACATGCTGGGCATCCCCGAGGTCATCGTGCCGCCGCACCCCGGCATCACCTCGGCCGTGGGCCTCTTGATCAGCGACTTGCGCTACGACGCCATCCGCACCTCGTTCCAGGTATCGCGCGCCGCCGACCTCGCCCGCATCAACGCCGACTTCGCGGCGATGGCAAAGGAGCTGGCCGAGCGCTTCACCGCCGACGGCATCGACCTTGCGAACGTCACTTTCGAGCGCCGCGGCGACCTGCGTTATGTCGGCCAGGGCTACGAGCTGAAAGTGCCGATCCCCGACGGCGCAATCGACGACAAGGTGCTGGCCAAGGTGTTCGAGACCTTCCACGAGATCCATCGCCGCGAGTACGGCCATCACTTCGCCGATTCGGGCATCGAGATCGTGAACCTGCGGCTAGTGGGCGCCGCAAGCGCCGCCAAGATCGCCAAGCCGGCCGCCGGCACCGGCAAATCGCTCGATGCGGCGCGCGTGCGCCAGGGCACCGGCACGTTCCGCGTCGACGGCAAGCTCGCCGACTATCCCACGGATTTCTATCGCCGCGATCTTCTGCCGGTCGGCGAGCGCATCGCCGGCCCCGCCATCATCCTGCAGATGGACTCGACCACCGTCGTGCCGCCGCAGCACAATTTCGAGACTGACGCGGCGGGCAACCTGATTATTCGGCGCAACGATGCTTAGGGCCAGGCAGGATCATTCCTCCCCCGTCTTACGGGGGAGGGTAGGGAGGGGGGAAGCCCCAGTCGATGTCTCTCCCGATTTCAGATCGAGTCAAACGAAGGTCATCGGTGTGGCCGTCCCCCTCCCTACCCTCCCCCGTAAGATGGGGGAGGACATGAATCGGAGTTGAACCATGTCCACCGCCCCCCGCCGCCAACCCGCCACGAAGCCCGACCGCATCGACCCGATCACCACCTCGGTGATCCAGGGCGCGCTCGAGAACATCGCCGTCGAGATGGGTTATAAGCTCATGCGCATGAGCTACTCCTCGATCATCCGCGAGTCGGAGGATTTTGGAGCCGCACTTGTCGACGCCGAAGGCCGCGGCCTTGCCGAATCGGCGCAATCGACGCCGCTGCAGTCCGGCCCGATCCCCGGCTATGTCCGCGGTGTCCTCAAAAAACTGGCCGAGCGCGGCGATCAGTTCCGGCCGGGCGACGTGATCATGCACAACGACGCCTATTCCGGCGCCAGCCACGGCCCGGACGTCGCTTTCATCGTGCCGGTGTTCGTCCAGGGCAAGCTCATAGGCTTTGCCGCCACCACGGCGCATCACCTCGACATCGGCGCGCTGTCGCCCGGCTCGTGCGGCATCGTCGAGGCGATCGACGCCTACGCCGAGGGCCTGCAGTTCAAGGCGATCAAGGTCTACGACCGCGGTACCAAGAACGACATGGTCTGGCAGATCGTGCGCGATAACATCCGCGCGTCGGACCTCGTGGTCGGCGACATGGACGCCCAGGTCGCCGCCGCCCGCATCGGCGCCGAGCGCATGGCCGAGCTGGTCGAGCGCTATGGCCTGGAAACCTTCGACCTCGCCTGCACCGCCCTGATGGACCACGCCGAGCGGCTGATGCGCCAGGCCATCGCCCGCCTGCCCGACGGCGTCTATCGCGCCGAGACGGCGATCGACGGCTATCTCGACAGCGACGATCCGGCCAAGAAAGAGCTGCCGATCGTCGTCACCATCACCAAGAAGGACGACTCCCTCGTGGTCGACCTTACCGGCACCGCGCCGCAGGTGCCCGACCGGCCGATCAACATGCCGCTCGAAGGCACCGCCGACATCGCGATCTGGCTCACCATCCGCTCGGTGCTGCTCGACACGGAGATCCACGGGCACATTCCGGTCAATGCCGGGCTCATCCAGCCGATCACCATCGTGGCGCCCAAGGGCTGCCTCGCCAACCCGACCTTCCCGGCGCCGACCATCGCCCGCTTCTGCCCCGGCAACCAGCTCGCCGACACGGTGATGAAAGCGTTGTCGGCCGCCATGCCGGGCAACGTCTCGGCCGGCATCGGCAACCTCAAGGTCATCGCCTTTTCGGGCCTGAAGGACGAGACGCACTGGGTGCACATGGAGATCTTCGAGGGCTCCTACGGCGGCCGGCTGGGCAAGGACGGCATGGACGCCGTCGACACGCTCTACGCCAACACCCGCAACAACCCGATCGAGGACATCGAGACCCACCTGCCGCTCCGCGTGCTGCGCTACGAGCTGCGCGAGGACGTGGCCGGCGCCGGCAAGTGGCGCGGCGGCCTGGGTTCGGTGCGCGAGTTCGCCTTCCTGAGCGACGGCGGTGCGTCGGTCGAAGGCGAAGGCCACCGCTACCGGCCGTGGGGATTCCTGGGCGGCAGCGAAGGCATGCCGGCCAAGCTCGATCTCGTCGTGGCCGGCGGCGCCACGCGCGCGCTGCCCTCCAAGGTGCCGCACATGAACGTCGCCAAGGACGGCCGCTTCGTCTGCTACGGCCCGGCGGGCGGTGGCTACGGCAACCCGCTGGAGCGCGACCCGGCCAAGGTGGCCGACGACGTGCTGGACGGCGTGATCTCGGTCGAGACGGCGTTCAGGGACTACGGCGTCGTGGTGTCGGCGAAGGGCGTGGTGGACCAGGCCGGGACCGCGCAGCAGCGATCGGCGCGAGCCTAGTCACAATCCGGGAATCAGCTCGCCCCGCCTTCGTTCTCCAGCGCGTCGACCACGGCCCAGGTCTTCGGCCCGACGATGCCGTCCACGCCGAGATTCGACCGCTGCTGCAGGTCCTTCACGGCCGCCTCGGTCTTCGGGCTGAACCGGCCGTCGACGCCACCGGTGTCGAAGCCGACCGCGCTCATACGGCTCTGCAGCCGGCGCACCGGCAGTCCGCTGGATCCGACCCGGAGCACGGGCTCGCTCTGGTCAGCTTCATCGATGTTGATCCACGTCACGCGGCCGACGATCCCGTCCACGGGGATTTCCCGCGCCTGCTGGAAGGCTTTGACCGCACTCGCGGTTCTTGCGCCGAAAGCCCCGTCGATGGGGCCGGGATCATGCCCCAGCGCCTTGAGGGCCTGCTGAAGGTCGCGAACGTCGGGGCCGCTCGCCCCCTGCTTCAAGACGGGTTCAGCCATGGTGATGTCCTCCACGTGAGCCGGGCAGCACGCCACGGCCATCATAGTCGGACCCCGGCGCCGCGAGTGTGAGTCTGCGCACGCTGACGCGCTTTCGTGCCTAGGCCGTGGGGTCGGCAAGACTGCGATTCACTGGATCAACGCCGCGCCTTTGTCGAGCAGCGGCAGAACCTTGTCGCGGGCTTCGGGCGGAACGCCGAAGACGACACGATCGACACCGGCATCGCGGGCGCGCTTCAGCGCATCGCCGTTCATGCCGACGCCGAACAGCGTGACCGGCACCTCGGCCTCGCGCCGCCCGGACATCTTCAGCATCTCGCGGAACTCGGGCAGCATGGCGAGCGTGTCGCCACCACGGCCGCCGATCGGCATCCAGCCGTCGCCGTAGGCAACGGCGCGGCGCGCGCCGTGCGGCAGTCCTCCGCCGACGATGATCGGCGGATGCGGCTTCTGCACCGGCTTGGGCCACTGCATCATCTCGTCGAACTTGACGAACTCGCCGGCGTATTTCGGCTTCGACTGGGCCCAGATCTCCTTCATCGCCTCGATGCGCTCGCCCATCAGCTTGAAGCGCGTGCCGAACGCCGTGCCATGGTCGGCCATCTCCTCGGCATTCCAGCCGCCGCCGACGCCGAACAGCAGCCGGCCGTTGGACAGCCGGTCGGCGGTGGCGACCTCCTTGGCGGTATGGATGGGATCGCGCTGCACCACCAGGCAGACGCCGGTGCCTAGCTTGATGGTCTTGGTGACGACGGCGGCAGCGGCGATGGCAAGGAAGGGGTCGTAGGTGTCGTAATACCATTTCGGCAGCTCGGGACCGCCCGGCCAGGGCGACTTGCGGCTGGTCGGGATGTGGCTGTGCTCGGGGAACCAGACAGATTCGAAGCCGCGCTTCTCCGCCTCGATGGCGAGCTCATGCGGCGGGATCGCATAGTCCGTGGCAAACATCGTGACGCCGATCTGCATGGCTGGTCCTCTGGCTGTCGTTTGGTGAAGCGTAGCCCATTTCTTGACGCGGCGCGTCACCCGTGGGGCGGGCATTCCCGGCCGCGGCCACACGTGTCATCATGCCGACGTCGGTACGCGTTGAGTTGCCTTGTCCGCCTTCGACGGAAACAAAAAGGGGGAGGTCTCGATGCTGGATGGCGTGATGTTGCTGTGGTTCCTGCTGGCCGCGGCGTCGCTGTTGTTTGTGGCGATCGACATCAGGACGACGCCGGAGTCTCCGGTGATGAAATGGGGCTTCGCCCTGCTGACCGCCTACACCGGCGTCATCGGCGCGTTCCTCTATGTGCTGGGCTGTCGCGAGCCGCTGCCCGGCACGCACGAGCAGTATACGGCGGCGCGATGGCGGCAGACGCTGGGCTCGACCATGCATTGCGTAGCCGGCGACGGCGTCGGCATCCTGGCCGGCGCCGTATTGGCCAGCGTTCTCGGCATCACCGGCCCGGCCGAGATGGTCCTGGAATATGTCCTGGGCTTTGCCTTCGGCTGGACCATCTTCCAGGCGCTGTTCATGCGCGACATGGCGGGCGGCAGCTACGCCGCCGCCTTGAAGAGCACGTTCATGTCCGAGCTGCTGTCGATGAACCTGCTGATGGCCGGCATGCTGCCGACGATGATGATCCTGCGGCGCTACGTCCCTTCAGCCGACAATCCCCTGACGCCGAACTTCTGGTTCGTGATGTCCATGGGCCTGCTGGTCGGCTTCATCGTCGCCTACCCGATGAACTGGTGGCTGGTGGCCAACCATCTCAAGCACGGCATGATGACGGTACGCCCAGCGAACGCGAGCGCGGGTTCGGGCATGGCCACGCACGACCACGCGGCCATGTCCCAGATGTCCCACATGTCCACGACCATGCACGAGGGTCATCCGCCGCGGCCCTCGATCGCCGTGATGACGGTGCTGTCGTTCGTCGCCCTGGCCGCGGGGTTTGCGCTCGCCATGCTGCTCGCCCCTCGCTGACGGCCTCTCAAGGATTGGCAGGCGAGCGGACCGACGCGGCGAGCTTCTTCGGGGCCAGCAGGCAGTAGCTCGCGGTCAGGAGCTTCGCAATGTCGGCCCAGTCAGCGCGCGCGTCGAGGATGCGACCGACGATGTCGGGACGCCAGAGCGGGCGAAAGTACGGCGCCCGCGAAAAGGTCTCGGGATCGACCCGCGGTCCCAGCGACTGAAACGTCAGCACGCACACGGGGCCATCGGTGCCAGCGGCGCGCGCGTACACCGGCGGCCATCCGTCGGCGATCATGAGCACATGCGCGAACGTCTCCTTGCGGATGCGCCAGCGCGTGCCGACCCAGGCCTGTTCTTCGTGGGCTTCCGGCAAGGCGAGGCAAGCCTTGCGCAGCCTGGCGAGAATCGTGCCCGGGACTTGAGGATGTCGCCGATTTCTCAAGGCAGTGTCCTCGGTGCGTTTGCCAATCGGTGAATCCCCTGTATCGTACCCGCTCCTGACGACGAGCCGAATAAGGCAAGCGCAGGGTTCCATGGGAGGAACTCGCGATGCACCGTAAAATGGCGTTGCTGGCGTTCGTTGCTTCCGCGTTGGTCGGTTCCGGCATCGGTCCGGCGGCTGCCCAGAAACAGACGTTGAAGATGGCCTATTGGGCCGGACCCAGCCATCACATGGTCCAGACCCAGGAGGCCTGGGCGAAGACGATTTTCGACGCGTCGGGCGGCAATCTCGTGATCGAGGTCGACAAGGCGCCGCTCGCCAAGCCCGACGGCCAGTACGACATCGTCAAGAACGGCGTGCGCGATCTGGTCTGGCACGTGCCCGGCTACACCGCCGGCCGCTTCGACCTGTTCCAGGCACCCGAGCAGCCGTTCCTCTGCCCGAGCTCGACGGTGTGCAGCACCGTGCTGTGGAAGTGGTATGCCAAGCACGGGCTGGCAGCCAAGGAGTTCACCGACACCACGCTGGTGACGGCCTTCACGACCGGGCCGTTCGGCATCCATCTCGCCAGGCCGGCACGTACGCTCGAGGAGATCCGGGCGCTCAAGATCCGCGTCGCCGGCGCCAGCGTGCCGGTGGCCAAGGCGCTCAACTGGTCGGTCGCGGTGCTGCCGGCGACCGACGCCTACGAAACGCTGCAGCGCGGCGTGGTCGACGGCACGGTGTTTCCGTGGGAGGCGGTCAACAGCTTCCGGCTCAACGAGCTCACCAAGTTCCATCTGGAGATTCCGGGTGGTCTGCTCTCCTCGGCATTCATGATCGTCGGCAATACCAGAGCGATCGAGAAGCTCACGCCTGAGAACAAGGCGGCGTTCCTGAAGGGAAGCGGCGAAGCGGGCTCGGCGCTGTTCGGCAAGTACTGGGATGCCGCCGACGAGCGCGGTCGGGCCGACGCCAAGCAGCGCAACCACACGATCGAGACCATCGCGCCCGCCGAGCTCGACAAGTGGCGGCCGCTGCTGCAGGCGACCACAGACGAATGGCTCAAGAAGGCCAATGCCAAGGGCGTCGACGGCCAGAAGCTGCTCGACGACCTGAAGCAGATGATCAAAGCCGCCTCGAACTGAGCCGGTCATGAAAGACGTGCTGACCAGTCACGTCGGGCGCCTGAATGCGCTGGTCACGCTCTGGCTCGCCCGCATTGCGACAGGCGCGCTGGCGCTGATCGCCGTCGTCACCCTGTGCGACGTGATCGCGCGCAAGGTCTTCAATCGCGGCTTCACCTTCACGGTCGAGATGACCGAGATGGC
>DATGZZ010000695.1:0-4134 GCA_035296945.1 Reyranella sp. | reverse complement strand
GGCCGCCACCAGCTCCAACATGCAGCTGTGGTCGGCCATCGCCGTCACCGACCCGGCCAAGCGCCGGGCGCTGGCCGAGATCGCCGGCGACCAGAAGCACATCGAGCAGTGCCCTCTGTACATCGCCTTCATCGCCGACATGTCGCGCAACGAGCGGATGTCGCAGGCCGAGCAGGTGACCTTCGAGAATCTGCCCTACCTCGAGACCTTCATGGTGGCCTGCATTGACGCGGCACTGGCCGCCCAGAACGCCGTGGTCGCCGCCGAATCACTGGGGCTGCGCACCGTCTATATCGGCGCCATGCGCAACGACCCGGCCCAGGTGCATGAACTGCTCGGCCTGCCGCAGAAGGCTTTCGTCGTGTTCGGCCTGTGCGTCGGCTATGCCGATCCCGCCGCGAAGAACGAGGTCAAGCCGCGCCTGCCGCAATCGACCGTGCTGCACCACGAGCGCTATGACACCGCACCCGAGGCCCGCGACCGCCCGGTTTACGACGCCGAAATGGCCCAATTCTCGACCCGCAACGAGATGGGGGCCACGACCTGGACCGCCCGCATGCTGAACCGCATGGGACCGCTGAAGGCGATGAACGGCCGCGAGCGCATCCGCGCCACGCTCGCCAAGCTTGGCTTCGAGATCCGCTAGAGCGGAATGCGATGAGGTGGAACCGCGCGCGGTTCCACCTCATCGCATTCGCGCGCACCGGGGATGCGTGTTGCAGGAGGCATGATGGGTCCAGCTGATTCCAGCTGGACCCATCATGCTCTAGCGCCGTTCTCGCGTCGCCACTTGTGGCCAAAGGATGTCCGACCGGCCCCACGGCGGCTGATTTAGAGCGGAACGCATCGCTCAACCGCAGCGTTGTTCAGGTAAGCGGCCGGCTCAATCCCAAGATGGATAGCGCGGCCGTGCTCTCCCAAAGGAATTGCACATGACCTACTTCTTCGCTCCGGTGGCGCGTACGTTCGCCATCGCCTCATTGACGGGCGCCGCCCTGCTGGCCGCCTCCGTGGCGCCGACCTGGGCGCAGACAGCCGACAGCAAGGACAGCAAGATGCCGCCGGCGGCAGCCGCCGCCACCAGCACCAAGCCCGAGACCGTCGAGCAGCGCATCGTCACGCTGAAGACGGCGCTCAAGATCATGCCCGACCAGGAGCCCAAGTGGACCGCGGTCGCCCAGGCGATGCGCGACAGCTCCGTCCAGATGGAAAAGCTGGTCGCCACCAAGCGCGCGATCCCGCCGGAGAAGACCACGGCGGTCGATGACCTGAAGACCTATCAGGAATTCACCGAAGTCCGTCTCGAGGGCCTGAAGAAGGTGAACTCGACCTTCAAGTCGCTCTACGACTCGATGACGGCCGAGCAGAAGAAGAACGCCGACATGGTGTTCGAGAAATACGGCCCGTCGAAGCCCGCAACGCAGGGCTAGGAGGTCCATCATGACAAGCAGCAAACGCATCGGCCTGGCCGCAAGCCTCGTGCTGGGCATGCTCTCCGTCGCCGCCATGTCCGCTCCCGCCAGCGCCGCCTGGTGGGGCAATGGCCAGTGGAACCAGGACACGCGGTACGACAATCGCTACAACAACAGCAACGACTGGAACAACCGGTACTACGGCTACCACTATCGCCAGCCGCCGGTCGTCTATTCGACTCCCTACAACTACGGCTACCAGCCGCCGCCGGTCATTTACGACAACACGCCCGGCTTTACGATCCGCATCCAGTAACGGCAGCAAACGGAAGACGGCGGGCAGCGATTGCCCGCCGTTTTTTTTGCGTCAGGATTGCGGCAGGTGTGCACTGTGACGGACCCATGTCCGAGGCCCAATTTAGGCGTCTTTTTTGGCCGCAACGCTTCCTCGGCGGGGCTCGTTTTCCAGGCTAGCGGCCGACCTCGGCCGTCCATTGGAAGAGGAAGCACGCATGACCCATTCCTTGTTTTTCAAAGTGACCCGCCCGGTTGCGATCGCGACCGTGGCCGGTGCGGCGCTGTTCTCAATGCCGGTCCTGGCCCAGACCAAGGAGCAGGCCACCAAGCCGCCGGCCGCCGAGGCCGCCACCTCCAACAAGCCTGAGACCGTCGAGCAGCGCATCACCACGCTGAAGGCGGCGCTCAAGATCACGCCTGATCAGGAAAAGAAGTGGAACGGTGTGGCCCAGGCGATGCGCGACAACGCCAGCCGCATGGAGAAGCTGGTGGCCGAGAAGCGCAAGATCCCGCCCGAGAAGACCACGGCGGTCGACGACCTGAAGACCTATCAGGAGTTCACCGAGGCCCGTTTGGACGGCCTGAAGCACCTGACCTCGGCCTTCAAGTCGCTCTACGATTCGATGACGCCGGAGCAGAAGAAGAACGCCGACACGGTGTTCGAGAAGTACACGCCGCCGCGTCCGGCCACCCAGGGCTAACCGACAGGAGGCAACCATGACGATCCGAAACGCTATCGGTCTGGCCGCCGGCCTCGTGGTCGGCGTCCTGGCCCTCGCCACGCCGGCCAGCGCCGCGTGGTGGGGCAACGGCAACTACTACTATGACAATCGCTGGAACAACTATAACGACCGCTACTACGGCTACTACTACCGTGAGCCGCCGGTCGTTTATTCGACACCGTACAACTACGGCTACTATCCACCGCCGGTGTACTACAGCCCGTCTCCGGGCTTCTCACTCACCATCCGGCCGTAAGGGCTGAATGCGAAGGACGGCGGGCAGCAATGCCCGCCGTTTTTCATTCGCTCAGGGACTTCTCGTAGAAAACCGACCATTGGGAATCGGGATAGTCGAGCACCGCCCCGCAGCGCGTGAAGCCGGCGCGCTCGTAGACCGTCCAGGCGGCGGGATGGCGATCGCCGGTCTCCAGGACCAGGCGGCTAAAACCTTCACGCCGCGCCAGGGCCACGATCTGATCGACGATCATCGCGCCGATCTTGCGGCCGCGATGCGAGGGCCGCGTGTACATGCGCTTGACCTCGCCGATGTCGCCCGCATGGCGCTTCAGCGCGCCGCAAGCCACCGCCTGGCCGTCCTCGCGGGCGATGAACACGGTGGTGCCGGGCTCGGCCATCTGCTCGGCGGTCATGTGGAACACGAACTCCGGCGGCGTCAGCTCCAGCAAGGTCGCGTTCAGCTCGGCGACCAGGGCGCGGACGTCGTCCTGCAGCGGGCTTTCGACAGCGATCGAGATCGTCATCACACGCCGTGCGGCACCAGCACCTGCCGTACGGTCGCCACGTCCTGCAGGCGATCGAAGCCCGCGTTGACCTCGTCGAAGCCGATGCGCTGGCTCATCATGCGGTCGACCGGGAGCTTGCCCTGCTGGTAAAGCGCGATGAAGCGCGGGATGTCGCGCACGGGCACGCAGCTTCCCATGTAGCTGCCCTTGATGGTCTTCTCCTCGCTCACCAGCACGCTCTGCTTGAAGGAGAAGTCGGCGCTGATCGGCGACAGGCCCGCCGTCACCGTCGTGCCGCCCCAGCGCGTCACCAGGTAGGCCGTCTCCATGGCCTTGATGGTGCCGGCAAGGTCGAAGGCATAGTCGACGCCGCCGCCTGTGAGGTCGCGCACCTGCTGCACGTGGTCGGCGTCCTTGGCGTTCACCGTGTCGGTGGCGCCGAGCTGACGGGCGAGCCCCAGCTTGTCGTCGGAAAGGTCGATGGCCACGATGCGGCTCGCACCCGCCAGCACCGCACCCATCAGGCCGCTCAGCCCCACGCCGCCCAGGCCGACGACGGCCACCGTGCTGCCCGGCCGGACCTGCGCGGTGTTGACCACGGCGCCCACGCCGGTGACGACGGCGCAGCCGAACAGCGCGGCGATGTCGAGTGGCAGGGTGGGGTCTATCACCACCACCGAGCCGCGATCGACCACGGCATATTCTGCGTAGCAGGAGACGCCGGATTGATGGTTCACGGGCTTGCCGTCGAAATGCAGCCGATGATGGCCCGACAGCAGCTGGCCGGCGGCGCGCGGCGTCACCGAGCGCTCGCAGATGTAGGGCCGGCCCTCCAGGCAGCGCCGGCAGCGGCCGCAGCTCACGTTGAAGGTGAAGCAGACATGGTCGCCGACCTTGACGTCATGCACGCCGGCACCCAGCTCGACGATCTCGCCCGCGCCCTCGTGGCCCAGCACGATC